>NZ_AXVL01000044.1 GCF_000482505.1 Leptotrichia trevisanii DSM 22070 | reverse complement strand
TTTGGCGATTATATTGTAACTGGTTTCCTCTTTTTTGTTAATTAAAAATTTGATTAAATTTATTTGCCCCTATATTTTTTACTCTGTCTAAAAGTTATAAAATTGTTTTAAATTTCACAAAAAAGTGCTATAATGAAAAATACAATAAATTTTAAAGGGAGGAAAATTAAGATGTTATTTAAAGCTCAATCAAATGAAGAACGCCGTCAGATGATTTTACATGGAAAAGTTATTAATACATTGCTTTTTTTATCTGTTCCAACACTGCTGGTTGGAATTATACAGGCTCTTATACCGCTTTCAGACAGTTTATTTTTAAATAGGCTTACAAGTGTGGAAGTTGCCAGTTCCGTTACATTTAGCCAGCCTGTCCTGAATATTATGATTGCATTATCACAAGGGTTGGGAGTGGCTACACTGGTTATGCTTGGACGTCTGTATGGAAAAGGGCGTATGTTGGCTGTTAAGGAAACGATGTTACAAATTTTTGTATTCAGTTTTTTTATTGGACTTTTATTAATTCCTGTATGTATGTTTACAGCTTTTTTGATTTCAAATAACACAACCTCTGAAATTCGTAACAATGTCTATACCTATATTTCGCTTTATTCACTCATAATGCCCTTTGTATTTTTAGCTGCCATTTACAATTCTTCAAAAAATGCGATTGGACGCCCTGAGGTTACATTTGTTAGAATTTTTCTTTTATTAATTTTAAAAATAATTTTTAATTCAATTTTTTTATATGTTTTGAAAATGGGAATTGTAGGTGCAGTTATGGCGTCACTTTTTTCTTACATAGTTGTTACAATCTGGATGTTTCACGATTTATTTTTAAAAAGTGGAGATATAAAACTTAATTTACGAAGTTACACAATAAAATTGCCAATTATAAAACGATTATTAAAAATCGGATTTCCTTCAATGTTAAACTATGCCTTCTTGTATCTTGGATTTTTTCTTATAAACAAGGAAATGGAAAAATTTGGAGCCATTGCCTTAAATGCTCAGGGAATTGCTTCCAATATCAATGCAATCTGCTTTATTTTACCATCTTCAATAGGAACCACCGTTTCCTCAATGATTAGTATAAATATGGGAATTGGAAATGTAAAAAAATCTAAGGATGTGTTTAAGGTGGGCTGGATAACTGGCGTTACTATTTCAATTTTGACTATTGCCTTAATCCTGCCTATTTCATTACCACTCGTATTAACTTTTACAAAGGTTCAAAAAGTAATAGAAATTGCTGATAAAGCTCTCCATATTTATACTTATTCAGTAATTGGATTTAGTGTTTTTATGATAGCACAAGGAGTTTTTATAGCACTTGGAAGAACAAAAGTTCCGTTAGTTATGTCAATTTTAAGGATTTGGCTGTTAAGATACATCTTTATTTTATTGACACAAAAATATCTTGGCCTTTATTCAATATTCTGGGGAAATTTATTTTCAAATACATTGGCAGGAATAATATTCTTTATTTTAGTAAAATCTATTAACTGGAAAAAAGGAATAAAAGCTGAAAAATAATAATAAACAATTTAGTTAAATAATTATGAATTAGCTATCAAACAACCTTATTATAAAAATTTATTCTTAATTTTTAAACGGGGTGTTAGTATAAAAATAAAAAATCTCTAAAAAAGTAAAATTTCTTACTTAAAATAGAGATTTTTTTAATGAATTTTATTTTATTAAATTATTTTTGAACATTTAATACAAGTGTTACTCCTGCTGTTGCAGTTCCTGATTCAACTGGATTTAATGAAGCATAATCTTCGTAGTTTGAAATAATTACTGGTGTGATAATTGATTTTGCGTTTGCTTTCAAGAAATCGTAATCATATTTGATTAATGGATCTCCTGCTTTTACTACTGCTCCTTCTTCAGCGATTCTTTCAAATCCTTTTCCTTCCAATTGAACTGTATCCATTCCAAAGTGAACAAAAATTTCAATTCCAGAAGGTGTTACAATACTGAAAGCATGATTAGTATCAAAGATTTTTTCTACTCTTCCAGAAGCTGGTGCCAACATTACACCTGACGCAGTTGGTTCGATAGCAACTCCATCTCCTACCATTTTTTGAGCGAAAACTTCATCAGGTACTTCTGATAAAGGTAATAAGTTTCCTGAAATAGGTGCTACCACTTTTCCGTCAAATTCCTGTTTAACTTCTTCATCTTTTTTACCTTTTTTGAATAAATCAAATAATCCCATTCTAATTCCTCCAATTTATTTATTTTATATTTAATTATCTTATTTTAATGTTACCACATATAATCAAATTAGTCAAATCTTAATTTGAAAAATCAATCAAAATTTCATATTTTTTTATTTTACTAAATACTCTTTTATCTATATTCATTTTTAATTAGATTTTTCCAAAATTATTCCTTAGCACTTTTAAATTACTCTTCGCATGCTCATCCCCAAGTGCTGCAGCTTTCAAAAACCATTTTTCAGCTTCCTTAAAATTCCCTTCGTTTCCAAAAATCATTCCCAAACGGTTCATTGCATTAATATCGTCTTTCCAAGCCATCTGTAAATAAATATCCTTTTCCTTTTCTGTCTGTTTAGTCGAATTATAGAATGTCAAAAGATTTTCCTTTGCACCTTCACAATTCTTTTCGATTGCTTTTATGAAATATTTCTCAGCTTCTTCATTTTTCCTATTCTGTTCATACAAAATTGCCAAATTATTTAAGGCATCGTAATCTTTATTTTCAATTGCAATTAAGTAATATTTTTTAGCATTCTCAAAATCATGCTGGCCAGCATAAAGATACCCCAGATTATTTGCAAATTCATAATCCCCTGCTTCAACAGCCTTCAAAAACCATTTTTTAGCATTTTCATTATCATAATTATTCTGAAAAATAAGTCCAATCTCATTCATTGCCTTTGTATCCCCAGCCTGTATCCTTTTCATATACTCATCAAATAATTTTTCCATTCCAGTCTTTTTCATTTAGCCTCTCACCCCTTTCTTAAAATTTTTTTTAGTTTACAAACTGAATAATTTATCAAAGGCATTTTTTGACAACTCTATAAATTTTAATAGTTCTGCATGGGTAAAAGTTGCTTCTTCTCCTGTTCCCTGCAACTCGATAAATTCACCTTTGTCGTTCATTACAATATTCATATCCACATCCGCTTTTGAATCTTCTTCGTATTCCAAGTCAAGAAGCAGTTCATTTCGAACTTTTCCTACACTTATTGCTGCGACTTTTGATTTTATGGGGATTTCTTTTAGTTTTCCTTCGTCTATTAATTTTTCAATTGCCAGTTCCAAAGCAAGATATGCTCCTGTAATTGAAGCTGTTCTTGTTCCACCATCTGCCTGAATTACATCGCAGTCAATCATTATTGTTCTTTCTCCCAGTTTTTCCAAGTCTATTGCAGCTCTTAGGGCTCTTCCGATTAGACGTTGGATTTCCATGGTTCTTCCAGAAAGTTTTCCCTTTATTGATTCCCTCTGAACACGTGCATTTGTAGCTCTCGGGAGCATGCTGTATTCTGCTGTTATCCATCCTGAACCTGTTCCTTTCAGCCATCTTGGTATTTTTTCCTCAACAGTTGCGTTGCAGATAACTTTTGTGTTGCCAAATTCGATTAGGACTGAACCTTCTGGATGAATAATGTAATTTTTTGTTACTTTTACTTCTCTCATTTCATCATTTTTTCTATTATTTTTTCTCACATTTTCTCCTAATTTATTTTCCATTTTATTTATCTTTATAAAGTGGAAATTTTTCTGTTAATTTTAAAACTTCCTCTTTTACTTGGGCAATTTTTTCACTGTCATTTATATTTCCTAAAACAGTCAATATAAACTGTGCCACCTGTCTTGTTTCCTCTTCCTTAAATCCACGAGCTGTAATTGCAGGCGTTCCTAGTCTTATCCCACTTGTAACGAATGGTTTTTCGGGATCATTTGGAATGGCGTTCTTGTTACAAGTGATTCCAGCTTCTTCCAGTTTTGCTTCAGCTAATTTTCCTGTAACTCCCATTGGACGTAAATCTACCAGCATTAAATGGTTGTCAGTACCTCCGCTTACAATTCTAAGTCCTCCTTTTACCAGTTCTTCTGACAGAACTTTTGCATTTTTTGCCACCTGTTCCTGATATTTTTTGTATTCTGGGCTAAGTGCCTCTTTAAATGCGACGGCTTTCGCAGCAATTATATGAACTAATGGCCCGCCTTGTATTCCCGGAAATATTGTCTTGTCAATTTTTTTAGCAATCTCTTCATTGTTTGTCAAAATTATTCCGCCACGAGGCCCTCTTAACGTCTTATGAGTTGTTGAAGTTACTACATCTGCATATTCTATTGGATTTGGATGAAGTCCTGTTGCTACAAGTCCAGCTATATGAGCCATATCCACCATCAGATATGCCCCAATTTCATCAGCAATTTCCCTAAATCTCCTAAAGTCAATTATTCTCGAATAGGCACTTGCTCCTGCAACTATCATTTTAGGCTTTTCCCTTAATGCAATTTCTCTGACTGCTTCATAGTCGATCAATTCTGTTTCAGGATTTAAGCCATATTCCAGCCCAATGTAATTTTTTCCAGAAAAATTGATTTTATAACCATGTGTCAAATGCCCACCTGCACTAAGGCTCATTCCAAGAATTTTATCTCCAGCTTCAAGAAGTGCCACATAAACTCCCATATTTGCCTGAGATCCTGAATGTGGCTGTACATTTGCATATTTTGCCCCAAATACCTGTTTTAATCTTTCAATTGCAAGACTTTCCACAACGTCAGCATTTACACATCCACCATAATATCTCTTCCCTGGATATCCTTCAGCATATTTATTTGTAAATACAGAACCAGCTGCTTCCATCACAGCCTTTGAAACAAAATTTTCAGATGCAATCAGTTCAATTCCTTCCTCCTGCCTTTTTTCCTCTTTTACAATCGCATTATATACTTCCAAATCCACATCTTTTATGTAACTCATCCTAATTCCTCCCATCCAGCTAAATAATTTTTTATTTTACAATTTGTATTTTTCTATAATTATAGTAAAGTGCCTTCACTAAATCATATTCAAATGGAGAATTTAAATCCCCGTATCTCATACTCAGCATAGAACGTGCATTCAGCCCTGTTACAGCTGGCCTTGTAAATCCATAAACCGTTTTATCAAAGACTCCTGTATCGAAAAAGAGTTTTTCTTCAGCTACACCTCTCACTTTATTTTCCATCACTGTATCTATTCCCGTTCCAACCGCATCTCTTATACTGCTTGGCCCATACATCGGCAATACCAAATAGGAGCCTGATCCAACTCCATAATGCCCTAAAGTATCTCCCATTGTTTCAGGATCTCTTTTCATTCCCATGTTTTTAGCAACATCTGTCACTCCCAGAAGTCCCACTGTCGAGTTTACAACAAATCTTCCAAGTGCATTTGCCGCTTTTCCAGGTTTTAGCTGCAATACTGAATTTATGAATGTCGGTATTTCGCTAAAATTACTATAGAAGTTTGAAATTCCTTTTCTTATTGGCTTTGGAACAATTGTCGCATAGATACGTGAGGCTGGGTAAAGTACTTTTCTGTCAAGCTGCGTGTTAAAGGCGTACATTCTTCTGTTGAATGGCTCCAGTGAATCATTTATTCCAGTTAATTGAAACACTTGACTTGATGCAATGTAATCTTCGTTTAATTCTTCCAGATTTTCTGCCAATATTCCATAACTATCCTGTTCAAAAGCAATGTATTTATTTTTATCAGGTTTGTTCTTTTTTGTCTTTATGTTTGTCTGTGAAACTAATTCAATATTTTTATCAGGTGCTTCCACCGTCTTACCATTTACAAATTCAACAAACAAATCGTCATTTACTTCCCTATTGTTTTCCTCCAGAAACATTACAGTATCTTCATTTTTTATTTCCATTAATTCAGCTTGTCCAATTGTTGCAACAGCAAGCATAGTTCCAAATATTAATAATTTATTTTTTCCTGTCATTTTTAATTTTCCTCCAATTTATCTACCATCAAGTTTACCACATCCTTATGCCAAAGAACCCCTGTATGTCCACCAAATGGTATTAGAACTTTATTTGAGAATGTATTTTGTATATAATCCAAATCTTGACTTGAATATAAAACATCATTTGTAGATGTCATAAATATAATATTTTTATTATTTCTGTTTATAAAATCCTGACTATGTTTTAAATCAAATTCATCAACAAATTCATTAAAATCAAGATTAGGATTTTTATTTTTCTTCAGATATGGATATAGGATCTCCTTCGCATATTCGTCAAATGAAACTGACAATCCTTCCCTAAATTCCTTTGAAACTGAATCAAAACGTTTATACGATTTTTTATCCGAAAGCCTACCAGTTGCATTTCTTCCACTAAACACCTCTCCAGCAAAAGTCATATTAGCTGAATAAAATCTAAACAACAATCCTGTCAGCACTTCAAAATCCTTTTCTCCAAGTCCCAATTTACCCAATGAAGTAGTAAGATTTGAAAATTCAATGTCTTTTATTTTTATTGTATCATCATACATAAGTCTACTAAATATCGTATCCATATATTTTTCCAGACTTCTTGCATCATAAATTCCATTTTTTACTAAAAAACCATCTAAATTCTTTGTTGCAGTTAAAATACTGATTGGTGAATTTAATAATAATGATTTATCAATTCCTATTCTTCTACTATTCTTTTCATCCAGTTCATGAAGTAAAAGCGACTGAAAACCACCTAAACTGTAGCCACCGATATAAATTTTATCAATTTTCATTCCATCCCCTTTTTCTCTTAAAATAGCCTGGCTTATCAAAGAATACAGCTGTGTAGTTTCATCTTTTATATACCCTGCATACGCATTTTTACTTTGACTTACAATATACGGCATTGTTGTTGGGGAACTGAATGCAATTACGTTGTAACCTTTGTCATAAAACACATTTGCCAGATAAAGTGACATTCCACTATTATAAAGTGAACCTGTCCCCGAAACTATAATCATAAGTGGTGCCTTTTTCCCCTTCTGAGTCCATACACCGTACTCGTAATCCTTCCATTGCCGCAATATTTCAGGAATTTTTTTTGTTGTTGTAAATTTTCTAACTTTTGGACCTTTCGGATTTTTAAATTTGTACTGCTGATCAGCCGGTGTCCCAAGAACTGTTGCCATTATTGCACTATCCTTATACGGATAATCACTTGCTATCTGTGAAATATCCACTTCGGCAAAACCTATAACCGATAGCAGAAACATTGTTATTAGCCCTAATAATTTTTTTAACATCTTCCCAATTATGTGAAAAACCTTTTACACATATCTCCTTTCTCTCTTTAAATCACTTTCTTTTATACACTCAAACCACTTTAATCTCAAACTTAGATTCTGATATTTAAGTAAAATTCTAAATTCAGTTTTAAATGATTTTACTATATTACAATTTTTAACTATATTTTATCAAAAATATTAAAATATTTCCAGTAAAAATGTTCGCCAAAATAAATAAAAAACATAATTTTATAATCTAACAGCTAAACATCCACCGAAACAATCTTAGTTTCCCCGATTTCCTTATTCATTGTAACCCCGTAAAGTCTATGAGAACCTTTCATTGTTTCCTTGTTATGAGTTATCAGGATAAATTGCGATTTATCAATAAACTGGTGAAGCAATTCCACAATTCTCTTTGTATTTTTCTCATCCAGTGCCGCCTCAATTTCATCAAAGAATGTAAACGGACTTGGCTTGAACATAAAGATTGCCATTATAAACGATACTGCAAGCATTGATTTTTCTCCACCTGAAAGAAGAAGTAACGTCTGTTCAGGTTTATTTTTGTATTTTACACTCAGTTCCAAGCCTGTTGTGAGCAAGTTTTCAGGATCCGTCATTTTAATTATTCCTTTGGCTCCATTCAAAATCGTTTCACACATATACTGGAAATTTTTATTTATCTGTTCATAAGCCACAAAAAATTTGGTTGTAACTTCCTCTTCAATTTCCCGAATAAATCCAAGCAGTGCCTCACGGCTCTCCAGCAAGTCCCTTTTCTGTGTCACAATATCCTGATACCGTTCGTTTTCATGCTCAAATTCATCTATTGAGGCAAGATTTACAACCCCAATGTCAATACGGCTTCTCTCATTTACCGCCAGTTTTTTCTTTGTCGCCATCAGCTCATTTTCATCAGCAATTTCAAAATATTCCTCATTTTCCAGAATTTCTTCACTTTCCAGCTCCTTAAATTCAGCCATCTGAAATTCAAGTTCACTATCATTTCGTGTAATTTTCTCAATAATTTTTTCATAATCATTTTTATGTCTTAACATATTTACTTCAATATCTTTAATTTCACCAATGAATTTTCTTTCCTTTTCTTCAATTTCGTGAATATTTTTTTCAATTTTCTGAATCTCACCTAAAATATTCTCATTTAATTTCTCATTTTTCTCAATTTCTATCTTTTTATTTGAAATTTTTCTAGAAAGCTCATTTCCCAGCATTTCTCTTTTCTTCTCAAACTCAGCCAGTTCGGCCTTTTCATCCAACAGTTTTTTATAATCAGACTCAATTTCTGCAAAACGATTTTTATTATTATCCGTTCTAACTTTTAAAACTTCATAATCCCTATCTGCTGCATTAAATTTCTGGATAAATTCATCAATATTTTCAAATTGTTTCAATTCCTCATTCAAACTTTCCATTTTAAGATTATTTTCTTCAATATTTTTTTCAATATTTTGAATTAGTTCCAGATTTTCCTTTATTTTAGTTTCCTTTTCCAAAATAAATTTCTCATTTTCAGAAATTTCATAGTTCAAGGTATTGATTTCCCGCTGTTTTCGACTAAATTTAATACTAAAATCATCATAATTCTCATTAAACGCCTGATATTGATTTTTAAAATTCTCAAATAATTTTTCCGCCTCTGTCCTTTCTACCTCAACTTTTTCAGCCTCCAAAACAATTTTAGACAATTTATTTTCAAATTCCTCAAAGTTCTTTTTATTTTTCTCGATTTCAACTTCCAGATGTTTCAATTCCTTTTTTCGCTCCAGAATTTCATCTTTCCCTTTAAACGAATGTCCACCAGTCATTCTCCCACGGGAAGTGATAATATCCCCCTCAAGTGTAACAATCCTGTCATTAAAGCCTTTTTTCAAAAGCTGCGTCCCAACTTCCAGATTTTCAACAACAACTGAATTTCCATACACAAACTGAATAACTTTTTCTATATTTTTATTTGCAAATTTCTTCTCAACTTTTACAATATTTCTTGCAAAATCAATAATTCCATTTTTTCCTTTTGTGTTTGAAATTACATTTTGAATTTCCTCATCTGACATTTTATTTTTAAAATCATTTTGCTCTAAAGCATTATCAATTACAGGCAAAAACTCATTCATTTTGGAAACACGAATATTTTCAATTGGCAAAAACGAAGCCCTTCCTAATTTTTTATCTTTCAGAATTCCAATACATTTTTTCCCAATTTCACTATCATTTACAACAATATCCTGAAACATTCCACCAGATAAAGTCTGCACCGCTTCCTCAAATCCCGCTGGAACATCAATCAAATTAACAAAAGCACCAATTACTCCATCAATTTTTTCATTCAGAATATGCTTTATGCTTCGATTAAAAGTTTCATTTTTCTCAATAGCATCCGAAATCGCCTTTTGTTTAACCTCAAAATTCTGAAGTTTGTAGCTAATCTCATTTTTCTGTTTATTAATTCCAGAATATTCCTTTCTCAGTTCCTCTGTTTTTTCATTGAGTTTCTGAATTTTCAGCTCCTTTTCAAGTTTCTGCTTCTCATTTTCTGATTTTTGTATTTCAAAAGTCTGTTTTTCTTCATTTATTTTGTTAAACTCTGCTTCTACAATACTTTTCTCAGCGATACGCCTTTTATTTTCAGTTTTTGCTGCCAAAACCCTTTTTCCCAGATCCTCATTTTCCCCAGCGACTTTTATTTTATCCACTTCAAAATTAGAGTTCTTTTGTGTCCGTTCTCTCAGTTCA
Organism: Leptotrichia trevisanii DSM 22070; assembly: GCF_000482505.1. Classification (NCBI taxonomy): domain Bacteria; kingdom Fusobacteriati; phylum Fusobacteriota; class Fusobacteriia; order Fusobacteriales; family Leptotrichiaceae; genus Leptotrichia; species Leptotrichia trevisanii. The sequence goes on along the minus strand of NZ_AXVL01000044.1, from coordinate 12,749 downwards.
AGCGTAATTTTATCACTTTTCTGCTTCAATTCCCCAACTTTGCTTTCCCACTCAGCCTTTTCCTTTTCCTTTGCAGCCAAATCCTTTGTAATAAGCTCAAGTTCACTTCTGGAATTATTCAAAATTTCCTCTTTTTCAGCGATATCCTTTTCCAAAATGCTTTTTCTTTTAGCTTTTTCATTAGCTTCCGTTTCCAAATTGGAATTTTGATTCACTAGCTTTGAATACTCGTCTTTTAAAATTTCCAAATTTTTAAAGTTTTCGCTATTTTCATTTTTTTGACTTTCCAGATTTTTGTACAATTCTTCCCGAATTTCATTAGTTCTTTGGAGTTCCGCCTGTTTTTCTGAAAAATTCTTTTCACTTTTTTCTAATTCTTCCTGTATTTCCTGACTTTTTTCCTCATACTCATATTTTAGCGAACTCTTTTCATTGACATTATACTCCAGAACCATAAATCGCTGTACATCAATTTTTTTTGTATAATCCTTAAAAAGCCTTGCCTTTTCCTGCTCCTTTTTCAAATAATCAACTCGCAGTTTCAAGTCTTTTTCCACATAATCAATTTTTTCAATTTCATTTTTCAAATCCTGCAACTTTTTCTCAGAATCTTCCTTCTCAATCTTAGCCCTTTTTACTCCAGCCGCCTCTTCAATAATTTCCTTCAATTCCTTTGGGGAAGAACCAATAATTCTCTCTACACGCCCTTGCCCAATTATCGAGTAAGCCTGCTTTCCAATTCCTGTATCCATAAAAAGATTATGAATATCTTTAAGCCTAGATTTCTTATTATTTATAAGATACTCATTTTCCCCTGTCTTAAAAATTCTTCGAGTAATCTTAACTTCTGAAAAATCAATATCCAGATATCTATCCCCGTTATCAATAATAAGACTGACTTCCGCCATAGACTTTGGCTTTTTATTCTTTCCGCCAGAAAAAATAATATCTGAACTCTCTTTCGCCCGTATATTCTTATAACTCTGCTCTCCCAAAACCCACAAAATCGCATCCAGAATATTACTCTTCCCACTCCCGTTAGGCCCAACAATCGAAGTAATCCCATTGTCAAACTCCACAACAGTCCTATTCGCAAACGATTTAAATCCTGTCAGCTCCAATGCTTTTAAGTACATCTTTTCTCTCCTAATTTTTTAACTCTTTTTTATTTAATGTAATTTTATCATACTTTCCTCTCCTAAGCCACATTCTTCCCTAATATTTTCTCCAGTTTCTTCATTATCAAAATTTATCTTTTTACGTTCAATATACTTCCCGGTTATCCCATCTTTATAATAAAACGAATCTTTTGGAGCCAAAAAAGCGTTAAAAAAGTGCATATCCTTTAACTTTTCCTTCTCAATCTTACCATATTGAAAATAAAATTTAAAATCTTTTAATTCTGATATTTCTCTTTCGGTATTTTTATAATAAAATTTATCATTTCTATATACAATATGAAAAATTTCATCATTTAATTTATACTTTCCTTCCCAAACATCATCTTTTTTCTCCAAAATCAATTTCATCAAAAAATTATTTTTACGAATTTCCAGCCTGTAATCCTTCTCACAAAATTCATTCAATTTATTTTTTTTATATAATTTTTCTATATTTTCTTCTATTTTTGCAATTTCATTTGATATTTTTATCTCGTTGTATATAAAATAAATTAGTAATGAAAATATTGGTAATAATACAATTATTAATATTGTTAGCATTTTTTTCATATACATCTACAGCTTCTCCGTTTTATGCCTCAATACACATATCCACAAGTTTCTACAATTTTTGTTTTCGACTTAGAATCTATAAATTCAATCTCCCCCATAGTTCCTCCTCTATTTTGCGAATATATTTTTATTTTTTCAAAATTTTCTTTTATTCCAAACTGACTAATATAATTACTTATCGAATTTTTATCTTTGTATTCTGCAAATAATGCGGGAAACATTGAATCTTTTTTATCAACTTCACTCAAAATTTTAATTTCATTCTTTTTTATAGTATCCGTCTGAAAAAATAATTTAAAATTTTCTAATTCTTTTATTTTTTTATTTTCTAAATCATAAAAAATCCCATTTACATATCGAATTTTTATAATTTCCTCATTTACTTGATACTCACCTTCCCAAATTCCGTTCCCTATTTTTGATAAACTTATTTTTTTACTGTACTTTTTATTATTTTTAAAATAACTAATCAACAAACTATACTGATTTTCTTCGCAAAATTCCTCTATATTTTGCCTACTTTGATACATTTTTTCCAGTGCTTCTACCACAATTTGAGAATTTTTTGGTTTACACGATACTAAAATCAATAATAGCAATGAAATTATCATTTTTTTCATATCATTTCCTTTTAAAATTTTATTTTACATATCTGCAACTTTCCCACAAATGTAATTTTTCATTTTCAGTTTTTATCTCCATCTGATAATAAAGAGTCCATTTGCTTTGATAATACACTTCCATTTTTAAATTGCTTTCTAAATTCCAATCTGAATCTTTAAAAAATTCCTTAAATGATTTCTTATCTAAATATTTTCCACGAAAATATCCTTCATTTGGAGTATAATCGGATACGATTCCCATACTTACTTCTTCTGTTGTCTTCAACTCATCATATTTTATTATGTCACTTTGAAAATACGGTGTAAAATCTTTTATTTCTTTTCCTGTTTTAGAATCATAATATTTTTCATTTTCATATACAACTTCTGTTTCTATCCCTACCTCATTGATTGATTTATAATATTTTCCTGTCCATATATTTTCCCCTGTTCTTCTCAAATTCATTGATTCATAATATTTATCCTTACCTCTATTATATGCTTTTGCAAATTCATAATAATCACTGCAAAAAGTATTTATAGTTTTACTTTTATCACTATACTGAGACACCATAAATTTTTTTGTTTTTTCAGAAGTTTTATAATCATAGAATATTATTATGTAAAGTAGGATAAATAAAATTGTTAAAATAATTGAAGTAATTATAATAAATTTTTTCATTCTGATACTTCTCCTTAAAATTTTATTTTATATACCTACACTTTTCACCTAAAACCAACTCACCATTTTCTGTTTCAAGTCGCATTTGATAATATAATGGCTCTATACTTTGATAATATGCATCTATTTTTATATCTCCTTCTAAATTCCAATCTGAATCTTTAAAAAATTCCTTAAATGATTTCTTATCTAAATATTTTCCACGAAAATATTCTTCATTTGGAGTATAATCGGATACGATTCCCATACTTACTTCTTCTGTTGTCTTCAACTCATCATATTTTATTATGTCACTTTGAAAATACAGTGTAAAATATTTTATTTCTTTTCCTGTTTTAGAATCATAACATTTTTCATTTTCATATACGACTTCTGTTTCTATCCCTACCTCATTGATTGATTTATAATATTTTCCAGTCCATATATTTTCCCCTGTTCTTCTCAAATTCATTGATTCATAATATTTATCCTTACCTCTATTATATGCTTTGCAAATTCATAATAATCACTGCAAAAAGTATTTATAGTTTTATTTTTATCATTATATTGAGATACTATAAATTTTTTCATTTTTATAACTCCATTAATAAATGTAAAAAATAACATTTATTACCCTCTCTCAAAAATTCAAAATTATTATCTCCCTTTTCCAAAAATTACAATCGTAACTGTCTTTAACAATATCTTCACATCAAACAAAATATCATGATTTTTTATATAATACAAGTCATACTGCAATTTTCTGTAAGCATCTTCAATACTCGCTCCATATGGATACATAACTTGTGCCCAGCCAGTAAGTCCTGGTTTTACAGTATGTCTTAGATTGTAGTACATAATTTCCTTTTCTAGTTGCTTTATAAAAAATTCCCTTTCTGGACGTGGCCCCACGAAACTCATTTCTCCACGTAGCACATTCCACAGTTGTGGCAATTCGTCAATTCTTGTAAGACGCATAAATTTACCAAATTTTGTGACACGATTGTCATTTTTTGTAGCCCATTTTGGCCCGTCTTTTTCCGCATCAGTCGTCATTGAACGAAATTTTACTATTTTAAACGGCTTGTTTCCTTCTCCGATTCTTTCCTGTATAAAGAATACCGGCCCTTTTGACTCCAGTTTTATTATTATTGCAGCAATAATCATAATCGGAATTACACAGACTCCAATTAAAAGTGCAAAAATTATGTCAAGAATACGTTTTGCCTTCAAGTTAAAGTTGTTGTAGTAAATTTCAAATCCTGTATTTTCCAAAAACCATTTTGGACTTAAGTTTGAAACTGGCAATTTATTTTCATACATTTCGTAAAATTCCAGATAGTTGTAATACTGCATTCCGCCAAGTTTGTACTGCAAAAGTTTATCGACAAGTTTTGTATCATACAAAAGATTACTTGTAAAATCCACAATTATATCAACTTTTTTATTTTCACATAGATTCAATAATTTTTCTGTTAAAATCTCCATATTTTTTTCTTCTTTTAAAAAGTCTGATAATTTGTACTGACTGTCTTTTTTTATGCTTTCCATCAAGTCATTTGTATATCCATTTTCTCCAACAAAAACGACTTTTTTCTTTTCAGCCAATCCTATTATTATAATATAACGATATATAATTTGAAACATTGTAATCAGTCCAAATAAAATTATTGCCTCATTCAAAATAAGTATTCTCAAAAATGTCGTAACCATCACAAGAATAAAATTAATTCCAACTATAATTACAATATCCCGTAATTTATATCTTCCCGTCATATTATAAACATTTGCCACATAATAAATCACCATTGAACAAATAATTACAGCTACATTTGTAAATCCAAGTCCACGATTTATAAGTAACAGCCCTATAAAATACATCACAATTGTTAATATCCCAAATAAATAAGAATAATTTTTCTTCATCCCGCTTACTGCCATTCTAAATTACACTTCCTTTTTTTATTTTTCTTCTTCAAAATTAAATATCCATAACTTTTAATTTCAGTTTTACAATATATGTTCAACAACTTAACACTTTTATTTTGACAAAAGATTTTTTCCCTTGCTGAACAATAACTATTTTATTATAATCTTAAATTCATACAGTTATCAAACAAGTCTAATAATTTTACTCCATTATTTCGTATTTCATTTTAAGTTTTTTTCTATAAAACGCAAGTCCAACACAGACAATTCTGCCTACTCCTCTATTTCTCAATTCCACATCGTACTCTTTTTCTTTTATCTGCTCAAATCCAGCTTTTGCATAATTTTCCAACTCATCTTCATTATTTACAACTTTAAATTCAAATATATACGCTGGATTTATTTTATTTTTAGGCTCTAAAACCAAGTCTGCCCTTCCATAGCCACTTTCTCTCTCCGACAATCTGATGTAATCGTTTCCCAATATTATAAATATCCCAATTAAAAATATTTTGTAATATTTCTCGTCCTTTTCTGTATCAAAATAACTAAGCGAAGAAAGTATTTCATCTTGAAGTTCTTTTGCAAATTCTTCGATTTTTCCATTTTTTAAATTTCTTATGATATCTGAAAATTTATTATAGTTCCCTATAAACCTGTTTATAAATCTATTTTCAAAAAATTCTGTTATTTCTCTGTTCGGTATTTTTATTGGACATTCTCCACTCTCGAATTTTCCAGATGTTGTTAAATATCCGCTATATAAAAACAACTGCCATATATCCTCAACTCCAAAAGTAAATTCAGTATAATCGTTTATCTGCTTATGTATCCTTTCCCCTCGAAAAAGTTTTTCTAAATCACTAAGTATTTTTTCATTTCCTTTATCCAACATATCATCTATGAGTTTATTTCCAGAAACTCCTATCCAGTATGGACACAATTTTTTTTCATCCAAAAAGTTAATAATCGACCAAGGATTATATACTTGACTATCTCCAAACTGGTAACCATTATACCACTCTTTTATATCCTCCATTTCGTATTCCAGCCCGTAATATTTCACAGCCTTAACAACTTCGTTTTCAGTAAGCCCATAATACTCCGAATATTTTTCACTAAAAATATTATTTACTTTCAAATTATTTAACCCTGAAAAAATTCCTTCTTTCGCAATTCTCAATATTCCAGTCATAATTCCAAACTGCAAATATTCATTATCCTTCATCGCATCCCCATAAAACTTCTTAAAAAATGAAATTGCCTGTTTGTAATATCCCTCCTGATAAGCCTGAATTATTGGCGTATCATATTCATCTATCAACACAATAGCTTTTTTCCCATAATATTCATACAAATATTTTGTCAACGCTTTCAATGAGCCTTTCCAATCTGCTGTATCTTTATTAAACCAGACATTATCAAAATAAAACAATTCCCTTTCATCCATATCTTCTCTTATGAATTTAAATTCATCATACATATTACTTATTAATTGTCTAATTGCAATATAGGAATTTTCCCAGCTAACCTCTTCCATGTTCCTAAAACTTATATATATAACTGGATATTGCCCCTGCTCCTGCATGTATTCACTCTTAGAAATATTTAATTCGTCAAATAATTTTCGATTTTCTTCTTTTTTTTCTATATCAAAAAAATATTTAATCATTGACATATTAAGCGTTTTCCCAAATCTTCTTGGACGTGTAAACAAGTTTACTTTTGCCCTGTAATGTAAAATATCTTCAATTAACTTTGTTTTATCAATATAATAATAATTATTTTCTACAATTTCCTTAAAATCAGACACCCCTATCGGTAACGGCTTTCTATTTCTTGTATTTTTCTCCATCATTTCCTTATCTACCATTTTTCTCCCTCCATTTATTTATTCCCGCTAAGAATTTATACAATCTATTTAATATTTCACTTGTAAAAAAAGATAGCAAAAACACTATTACAAATGCAGTAACTATATATAAAAAATAATTCATTCTGGATTTTAATATTCTTTCACAAAAAAATAAAAAAATCGGATGAATTAAATAAATATCATAAGTTTTCGCTGATACAGACTTTATAACATTCTTTACTTTGGCTAAAACTTTTTCCCCATCAAAAATATTTACAAAAAAGTCATAAAACAAAACTGCGGATATAAATACACAAATTGAATGATAATCATAAAAATAATCAAAAAATTTTCCACTTGATTTTGTAAATATATAAGTTAAAAAGATTGTTAGTGATACTGTTATTAAAAAAACTGTATATTTTTGCCATTTTTTCATATTCAAAGGCTTTTCTGCAAGTAAATAGCCAATTAAGAAGTAACCAACATATTGCCCAGCTGGAGAATATATTTTTATATTTTTCTTAAAAATCACATTCAGAAATGGTATCAAAACCATAAATATTATCCATATAAAAACTAGATAATTAATGCTTTTTCTCTCAATTTTTGCCACAACTTTTCGTAAAAATGGCGTTATCAGATAAAGCGACAATATCATATAAATATACCACAAATGATAGTAAATTTTACCTTGAAAAAAACTTGAAAAGAAATTATGGTAACTTTCTTTCTGGAAAAAAATTGAAATTATAATCTTGTAAGTTGATTTTCTAAAAAAAACTGAAAATAGTTCGTTATCTTTAACATCTTTAAAAATTATTGTGAATATAAAAAAAATAACAGAATATACAAAAAACTTAGGAAATAATTTTGTAAATCTCTTTTTAAAAAATATTTTCACATCCTCATCTTTTCTCAATAAAAAAAATCCACTAATCATAACAAATATTGGCACGCACATTCTGCTAAGTGAATCTACAATATTTGCCATCATCCATCTATTTCCAGATATTTTCCCATAATTATATAACTCGCTTGCAACAATATGAATAAATAAAACCATACTAATCGCAACACATTTTAAAATATCAAAGTTAAAAAATCTGTCCTTATTTTTTATCATTTACAAATCTCCAAATTTAACAATTTCCCTCAATAAAAATATAACTAATTTTACCATAGTTTAAGGTAAAAAACAATCAAAAAACTATGGAACTCATAAATGTCACAAAATTCTTCCTAAAAATATTTTTATATATTACACACTGTTTTTAAGATAAATTAAAGGATTGTTATTAATACTGATAGTGTTACCTGTATCTTTTCATACATATTAACTATCCCTTTTTTTAATAGCTAAAGCGTAGAGAAAGGCTAGAGGGTTTGGCAAACATAGCCCTTGTTGTTAAATTTTTTTAACAATTTAATAGATATTTTTATTTTTTAAATAAAATTTGCATTTTGGATAAATATGGGTATAATTCTATTGGATAGTTTGATAACCAAAATTTTATAAGGAGGAATATACGATGAAAATAAAACTTGACAACGTTTCAGAAACTATGCTTATTACTTTGCATGCACGTGCGAAAGATGCTGAAAGTAAAAATCCAATTTTAAATGATAAAAAATCTTCCGAGATTCTTTCACAGCTGGATTATGATTTTTCAAAATTTGAGAAGGCGTGGGCTTCGTACTATGGGATTCTTTCACGTGCGAAAGTGATGGATAATGAGACAAAGAAATTTATTCAAAAATATCCAGATTGTGTAATTGTATCTATTGGAAGCGGACTTGATACACGATTTTTAAGAGTTGACAATGGAAAAATACGATGGTATAACATTGATTTGCCTGAAGTGATTGAAGAAAGAAAATTATTCTTTGAGCCTAATGAAAGAGTTATTGATATTCCAAAATCGGCATTTGATTCAAGCTGGACTAAGGAAATTAAGTTAAATGGTAAAAAGCTGCTTATTATTTCTGAAGGTGTTCTTATGTATTTTGAGGAAAAACAGATTAAAGAGTTCTTGGAAATGCTGACTGACAGCTTTGACTCATTTGAAGCACAATTTGATTTGCTTTACAAGGGAACAGCAAAAGCAACAAATCATCATGATGCACTAAAAAGTATGAAAGCAACTTTCAAATGGGGAGTAAAAGATGGAAGTGAAGTCGTAAAATTAAATCCAAAATTAAAACAGACTGGACTTATTAATTTTACCGATGAAATGAAACGTCATCTTCCTGGATGGAAAAAATTATTTATTCCACTCTTTTATATTGTTAATAATCGACTTGGAATTTATACTTTCGGAAAATAAAATTGTTTTATTTTCTGTGACAAAGGAATGGAGGGTTTATTATGAAAGAATTGAAATACTTGCTAAGCTTATCTGGTAAACATAAGATAAAGCTGATTTTTTCAGCAATATTCAGTATAATTGGTACAACATTGTCTGCTGTGCCTTATCTTCTTGTGTATCAGATTGTTTTGGAGCTTTTTAAGGTGAATATTGATTATTCAAGAATAAAGTTCTGTGTATTTATTGCGATATTTTTTATAATTGTAAAAATAATTATGCAAATTTTATCAGGTGTTTTTTCACATATTGCAGCTTTTTCGATTTTGTATAAGATTCGGATTGATTTGATTGAGCATTTGTCAAAGCTGAATATGGGATTTTTTAAGAAAAATATGTCTGGAAAGCTAAAAAAGATTATTAATGAGGATATAGAAAAATTGGAACTTTTTATTGCACATCAGATTCCAGATTTATCATCGGCACTTGTAACTCCGATAATATTTTTAGGGATTATGATTTATTTTAACTGGAAATTGACACTTGTTTTATTTATTCCAATTATTCTAAGCATAATGGCACAGGGAAAAATGTTTCAAAGCTACGGAACCCGTGTAGAACGTTACTATACTCTTCTTGCAAATTTGAATGCCACTATTATGGAATACATAAATGCAATGAATGTCATGAAGGCATTTAATCTTACTGCAAAATCCTTTAAGGATTATCGGGATATTACTCAGGAATATGCGGATTACTGGATTGAACTTACAGAATTAAGTGTACCATTTTATTCAATTTTTCTCTGTCTGACTGATTCAGGGCTGCTTTTCATTATTCCTGTTGGCGGACTTATGCTGTTTTATAATCAAATTTCAGTATCTGCGTACATTTTATTTATTTTAATGAGTACAATTTTTTTAAGCTCATTAAAGGCATTATTTGATTTGGCACACCATCTTTCCGCATTAACTAAAGGGTTAGGGAAAATTATGGAAATCAATGGGGAACAGGAGCAAAAATCTGGAAACACAAATTTCCCTTCTAATTTTTCAGGCTATATAAAATATGAAAATGTAAATTTTGCATATAAAAATAAAAATGTTATAAATAACTTTTCCTTGGAAATAAAATCTGGAACTTCAACTGCACTTATTGGGCCTTCTGGCTCAGGAAAAACAACGATAGGACTTCTACTTGGAAGATTCTGGGACATAAATAGCGGGAAAATAACGATTGACGGAACTGATATTAAGGACTTCGCTTACACAGGATTGGCTGATAATGTTTCATTCGTATTTCAGGATACATTTATGCTTCATGATACTATTTTTGAGAATATAAGAATGGGAAAGGATTATTCGCTGGAAGAAGTGGAAAATGCGGCAAAAAAGGCACAAATTCATGACTTTATAATGTCCTTACCTCAAAAATACGAAACTGTAATTGGAGAAGGCGGAATTAAGTTAAGCGGTGGGGAAAAACAGAGAATTTCAATAGCTCGTGCCATTTTAAAAAATGCTCCAATTATCGTGCTGGACGAAGTTACTTCCTACTCCGACATTGAAAACGAAGCCAAGATTCAGGAGGCTTTACGTACTTTATTAAAAGGGAAAACTGCCATTATCATCGCTCACAGGCTTTACACAATAAAAAATGCCGATAATATCGTTGTAATGAATAAAGGACGTATTACCGAGCAAGGTACTCATAAGGAGCTTCTGCAAAACAAGTCAGAATACTGGCATTTGTGGAATTTATATAGCGATAATGATTTGATGGAAAATAAGAAAATTTAGGGGGTGCAGACAATGATTAACGATATTAGAAATATAAAAACTCTTGCTGGAAATAAATATAAAAATTTGAAAAATCCAATATTTTTTCTAACAATAGACGCCTTATTTTATATGATGAACTATGCAATGTTTTATTTTACAATTATTGATTTGCTGAATAATAATTTTACGATGAAAAAATTAATAATCTATACTTTTATTATGATTTTTGCAATTATTTGTAGATTTATATTAAATCGTATCGGATATATTGGGATTCAAACCGAGGGAGCTAAAATTATTCAGGATTTGAGAATCAGGATGGGGGATCATTTGAGAAATTTGAATCTGGGATACTTTAACAGTCATAACATTGGGAATATTATTAATATTATGACAAATGATTTACAAGATTTTGAGCAGGTTATAACTCACAGTACATCAGAAATTATAAAATTATCCATACTGACAATTTATCTTCTGTTAATTATATTTGCAATTTCTCCCCTACTTGCCATACTGCAACTAATAATCTCCCTGACTGGATTAATATTTGTCATTCTAGGAACGAAAAAAGGTGCAAAAATAGCATTGAAAAAGAAGCATACTATGGACAATGTTGTTTCACGGATGGTGGAATATATCGCTGGAATGGAACTTTTTAAGGCATACAATCTGACTGGGGAACGATTTAAGAGGTTAAAGGACAGCTTTAATGATTTGAAAAGGGAAAGTATAAATACTGAAATTGCTCTTGCCCCCTATGTTATGATTTTTCAGCTTATTACAGATATTTCCTTTGCCTTGCTTCTGCTTGTGTCTACACAGCTTTTTATATCTTCTTCCATTAATAAAGTGGAATTTTTTTCATACATAATTATTGGACTTTCACTTTCAAATGTGCTAAAAGCCTTTTCTATGCAATATACTTTTATCCAATACTTGAAACTTGCCACAGATAAGCTGATAAATGTGCATAATGAAAAGGAAATTTCCTATGAACTTGAAAAAGTTACTTTACCAAATTATGATATAAAATTCCAGAATGTAAGTTTTTCTTATGAAAAAGACACTCCTGTTCTAAAAAACATTACTTTTGAAGCAAAACAGGGGACAAAAACTGCCCTAGTTGGCTCGTCAGGCTCTGGAAAAACAACCGTTACCAGCCTTATTGCAAGATTCTGGGACTGCCAGTCCGGTGAAATTACCATCGGTGGAATAAATATCCAAAAAATATATCCTGAAGAGCTGCTTACAAATATAAGTATGATTTTCCAAGATGTCTACTTGGTAAATGACACTTTTGAAAATAATATAAGGCTGGGAAAACCGAAGGCTACAAGGGAAGAAGTGATAAATGCGGCTAAAAATGCCAATTGTCACGATTTTATAATGGAAAGCGAAAATGGATACGACACTATAATCGGAGAAGGCGGCTCTACTTTGTCTGGTGGAGAAAAACAGAGAATTTCAATCGCAAGAGCCTTATTAAAAGATACCCCAATTATTCTAGTCGATGAAGCCACAGCCTCACTTGATGCCGACAACGAACACGAAATAAGAAAATCACTAAGTATTCTTACAAAAAACAAAACTGTAATTACAATCGCCCACAAACTCAATACAATAAAAGATTATGACAAAATTATAGTTATGTCCGACGGAATAATTGAAGAAATTGGAAATCATAATCAACTTATGAAAAATAAAGGACGATATTATAAAATGTACATCGAAATGGAAAAGGCACAGTCAGAATTTGAACTGATTTAATTAAAATTTCAATTCACTATATAAATTTAATTTAATATAAAAAAAGCCGAATAGAAATTCGGCTGATTTTTTTGTATAATATATTTATGATAAACATTACACAAAATAAACT
>NZ_AXVL01000043.1 GCF_000482505.1 Leptotrichia trevisanii DSM 22070 | reverse complement strand
GGACTGAATGATTATGATTTGATAACAGAAACTGGACTTGGATTTGCAATGGAAAATTCGATTTATTTATTGCTTGAGAAATTGACAGATACAGAAGTTATTGAAAGCAATGCAAATGATGGGATGGCAAAAAAGGTACGAGAACTATTTGATTTATGAAGATTGAAGAAAGAAGGAAAACTTATGTATAAAGCGGTTATTAGTGATTTGGACGGAACTTTGCTAAGTAGAGGCCATCACGTTACAAAATTTACTAAAAATGTAATAAAGGAAATAATAAAAAAAGGAATAAATTTTTATATTGCCTCAGGCAGAAGCTATGATCAGATTGGATATGTAACTGAACAGCTTGAAGTAAAAATTCCGATTATAGCGGCAAATGGTGCAAGAATTTTTGATGCAGACGGAAATATGATTTATGAAAAAGGATTATCAAGCAAAGCGGCAAAAGCAATATTGGGACTGGATTACGAACATATTGCCGAAGGTTCACATCTAAACATTTTTTCAGGAAATGACTGGATTATCACAAAGGGAACAGCTCAAAAAGTGTATGACAGAATTCCAAGAGATGTAAAAGTCAATTTTAAGGAAGTTCCAAAAGATGAACTAAAAAATTTGGATATATTAAAAATATTTTATATTGGAGAGCATGAACAGCTTACAAACTTGGAAAAAGCCATCCTAAAAATAACAGACGATGTAAATGTCATCTTTGTCAGCGATTATTGTATGGAAGTTATGGCAAAAGGTGCAAACAAAGGAGCAGCGGCAAAATTTCTATTAGAAAGAGAAGGCTTGGAATTAAAGGACGCAGTAGCCTTTGGTGATGGTGAAAATGACTTTGAAATGCTTACAATGGTTGGAAAAGGCTATGCAATGGGAAATTCCATCGACAGACTAAGAAAACTGCTGCCAAAAGATTTTGAATTTGTTGGAGAAAACACGGAAGACGGGGAAGCTGTGAAATTGCAGGAATTGTTTTTGGAAAGAGCAAAAAATATTTGATTTTCTGAAAAAAATTAAAATTAGTATTAAAAGGATAAAAAAATTTATTTACTTGATAGGAAATAATCGTTGTAACAATCAGCGATTATTTTTCTATTATTGCGGCACAACCAAGACAATATTTTCTATTGATTGTGCCATTAGTGTTTTTCTAATTTTTAGTAGAAATCGCATCCACATCATACTGTTTTCCCAGCTCAAATTGAGAATTATTTTTCAAGTCATAATAAGCCGCAACGCCTATCATTGCCGCATTATCAGTGCAATATTCCATTTTGGGAAAATGAACTTCAATTTGTTCACCTTCATTATTCTGAATATTTTTAAATTCTGAAAATTTCTCACGAAGCCTTCTATTTGCTGAAACACCGCCTGCAACAAGTAACGTTTTCACATCCTTTTCCTTCACAGTCATCAATATTTTATCATACAAAACATTTACGATAATTTCCTGAAGAGATTTTGCAATATCTTCTTTTGAAATAGCATTTCCTTTCATCTTTTGGTTATTTACATAATTAGTTATAAAAGTCTTTATTCCACTAAAACTGAAGTTGTAGCCGTCAACTTTTGGTTTTTTTATTTTTAAAATATCTTCTCCGTTTACTGATAGTCTATCAATATGTGGCCCTCCTGGGTATTCCAGCCCCAGTATTCTTGCAATTTTGTCATAAGTTTCTCCAACAGCATCATCCAATGTTTCGCCAAGCAAATCAGTTATTATTTTCCCATTTTTTTCATAAATATAATACAAGTTTGTATGTCCACCTGACACGACTAGCGATATTGCGGGTAATTTTACATCATTGTCAATAAAACTTGAAAAAATATGCCCGTTAATGTGATTTACTGGAATTAATGGAATGTTGTTGGCATAACTCAAGGATTTTGCGAACATCAAACCTACGAGCAGGGAACCGATAAGTCCGGGAGTGTTTGTCACAGCGATATAATCAATATCGCTTAATTGACAGTTTGCTTTTTCCAGAGCTTCGGTAAATACTGGTAAAATGTTCTCAATGTGGTGTCGTGAGGCTATTTCAGGCACTACTCCGCCAAATTCCTTGTGAATGTCAATCTGAGTGGAAATAATATTGCTTAAAATCTTTTTCCCATCTTCAACAACTGCAACGGATGTTTCATCACAGGATGTTTCAAATGCAAGTATTTTCATAGTTTTTCTCTCTTTCTTCTTTTCGTTTTTCATTTTTTCTTTAATTTTTAATTGTCATATTTATTAACAATTTTGTCAAATACGGCTTCTACCGAAATACCAGTCATACAATCTGCATATTTCTTAGGAAATTTGTCATCTCCATAAAGTGAATGTGGCGGACAGTTTGGATTATTCAACAAAAATGTATTTTTTTCAAAGGAAAATAATTTTGAGTCAGTCGGCCCAAAAAATACAAAAGTTTTGGCTTTTACGGCTCTTGCTATGTGAAAAGGGCCTGAATCATTTACAACAGCCACTTTGGCATGTTTTAGCAATATTCCGCTTTCCTTAAAGGAAATTTTTCCACATAAATCAATAACTTGTCCATTCCCGTCAGCTTTTACAACATTCGCATCTTCTTTCCCGCCAATTACAAATATTCTCAATTTTTTCTGATTTTTTACAAACTTACTTTCATTTTCCAGAATTCTTTTTGCCAGTTCATCATAATAAGTCCACTTTTTCGTAAATTTAGAAGCTCCTGGAGCCAGCACAAAATAACTTCCGTCTTTCAAATCATATTTTTGTACAAATTCTTCTTCCATTTTTTTGTCAATATAAAATTCCAGATTATCACCAAGCCCATTTTTTATATTTTTATCAGAAAAACTTATCCCCAATTTTTTCAACGCTGTAAAATAACTTTCAACAATTGTACAATCAGCATTGTATGTAATAAGTTTTGCCTTCACAAGTATAGTTTTCCACCATTTTCTCTTTTTATACCGGCAATACTGAGTGTATCTATTTTCAAGACTTTTTCCAATAATTCTGGACAAAAATTTAGAATGTAAATCAATAACATAGTCATAATTCTCTATTTTCAGCCTATTTACCATATCTTTTATATAGTTTCTATCCTTACTTTTCTTCTTATCAAAAATTATCAAATTCCTAATTTCAGGATTCAATGAAATTGCCTCAGAAAAAGTATTGTAAACTATAAAATCTATCACAGCCTCTGGATACCTTTCCTTAATTGCCCTTATCACCGGAGTTGTAAGCACCACATCTCCAAATGAACTGAATCTTATTATTAATATTTTCATATTTTTCCTCTTCTAAAATAAAATCTCTTTTTTTAATAACAACACTTTAAAACCAAACTTAAAAATTTTGACTATTTTACTTAAACTTTATCTTTTTTATTTTTATCAGTTCAATTTTATAAGAATTCAAACGTATTCTATAATTTAAAACTATTATAAGTCAAGCACTTTGATTTATGAATAAAAAAGAGCATTCAAAATCCTGCCCTCTTTAAATCGTAACTAGCCTATTTTAATGCCGCTTTTGCCTTTTGGAATAAATCCTGTATAAATTCTCCCTTGTCAGTATCAGTTCCTGAAATTGTTACAGTTCCTGGTATACCGCTTGTATAAGGATAAATGTTGTAAGTCCAGCCGTTTTTTGTGGTGATTTGACGAATGTTCTTGTTTTCTGATGCGGCTACTTCTGTAACTTCCACCTGCCCTTTGTATTTATTTTTTTCAAATACTTTTAAAAGGCTCAAAAGTGCAGACTCATCGTGTTTTTCAATAATAAACTCAACTTTATTTGCATCTGAAAGATTTTTATACATCTGTTTTGCAAAATCTCCATCCTTTTTCAGCTTAGAAAGAAGATTTGCAAGCCCTCCACGATTTACTGTTCCGCTCATTATCGGATTTTCATAATTGTCATTAACAACTCCGATTACAACTTTGTCTAAAGCTGAAAACGAAAGAGTTCCAAAAATAATAAATAATACTAAAATTAATTTTTTCATCTGTATTCCTCCTTTTTTATCTTTTACTATTTTCAAAAGTTTAAATTTTTTATTAATTACAATATTTTTAAAACTTTCATTCTTACTATTTTTCCAGTATTTACAAAAAATTATAATTAACTACAATATTAATTAATATATCCCTATCTTCTTCTGCCCTTCATAAATCCTCCGCCAAGTCCTGGAATACCGCCACTATTAAACATTTTCATCATTTGTTTCATTTGCTCAAACTGTTTTATCAATTTATTTACGTCATTTACCTGAACTCCGCTTCCTTTGGCAATTCTCATTTTACGGCTTCCATTTTTTAGAAGTTTCGGATCTCGTCTTTCCTGAACTGTCATTGAAAAAATAATCGCTTCAACCTTTTTCATTTCCTTTTCTGCCATTCCCATGTCAATCATGCTTGTGTCAACTCCCGGTATCATTTTCATAATTCCCGCAATTGATCCCATTTTTCTTATCATTTTAAACTGCTTTAAAAAATCTTCAAAGTCAAACTGGTTTTTTCTAAATTTTTCTTCCATTTTCTTGGCTTCTTTTTCATCAATAGCTTCCTGTGCCTTTTCCACAAGTGAAACAACGTCCCCCATTCCAAGAATACGTGAAGCAAGCCTGTCAGGATGAAATGGTGCGATATCGTCCAGTTTTTCCCCTTCACTTATGAATTTAATTGGCTTTCCTGCAACTTCCTTTACCGAAAGGGCAGCTCCTCCACGGGTGTCTCCATCCAGCTTTGTAAGCACAACCCCAGTAATATCAAGCTGCTCATTAAACTCTTTTGCCACATTAACCGCATCCTGCCCAGTCATTCCATCAACCACAAGCAGAATTTCATTCGGATTAAAGCTGTCCTTTATATCTTGCAGTTCATTCATAAGCTGCTCATCAATATGCAGTCTTCCCGCCGTGTCAATAATCACATAAGTCGCATGTTCCACCTTTGAAGCCTCAATTCCCTGTTTTACAATTTCCAATGCATCTGTACTTTCATCAATCGTAAATACAGGAACTTTCACCTGCTCTCCTAATACCTTCAATTGCTTTTTCGCAGCAGGTCTGTAAACATCCGCTCCAATCAGAAACGGCTTTTCCCCTTTAGATTTCAGATGCTTTGCCAATTTCCCGGCAAACGTAGTCTTTCCAGCCCCCTGAAGCCCAGAAAGCATTACAACAGTAGGATTTTTATCAGCCTTGACAATTGAAACATTTGAACCTCCAAGTACCTCCACCAGCTCATCATTTACAATCTTAACAAATTGCTGCGTAGGATTAACCCCGCTAATAACCTGCTCTCCCAACGCCTTTTCCCGAATCTTTGCCACAAAGTTCTTAGCCACGCTATAATTTACATCCGCCTCAAGCAGTGCCAGCCTCACTTCCCTCAAAGCATCCTTCATATTGCTCTCAGTCAATTTCCCCTGTCCACTGACTTTTTTAAATATATCCTTAAATCTGTCTCCTAAATTATTAAACATTATTGATTTTTCTCCTTATTTTATATATTTTTCTGCTATGAATTTTTTTAATTTTCGTGATTATAGAATAACATATTATGGGGGAAAAAACAAGATGATTGATTTTTTTAAAAAAATATGCTAAAAATAATATAAATTAAATTTATTTAGAAGGTTTATAAAATTAAGAAAATTAAAATTACAAAAATATAAAAACTGTTTAAATTAAATTAATATTGTAAAATTTTTATTATAAATTTAAAAATAAAGATAAAATATGTGAAATAGGTGAGAAAATGAAAATAGTGGGAAAACATTGTCTTAATAAAAATATACTTGACTTTTTTGATAACAAAACGAAAAACGGAATTGAACATAGAGTATTAATAGAAAAAGAGAATGATGTTTTTAGAGAATATATGAAAGAAATAATTCCAAAATATCATGCAAATGAACAAAAAATTGAACGTACTAAAAAAGATTTAAAAGAATTAAAGATAAAAAATATTAATAGAGACATTTCTATTTATCCCAAAAGTGATAAAACTAAGAAAGGAAATTTTGCAGAAATTTTTTTGAATGAATACCTACAAGAAACAACAAAAACAAAAAGTTTCATATACAGATTGAGATATAATCCAAATAAAGAACAGTCTATGAAAGGCGATGATGTATTACTTTTTGACTTAAATTCTAATCCTGTAAAAATAATCGTAGGAGAATCTAAATTTAGAAAAATTCCAGATAAATCTTGTATAAAAGAAATAGAAAATGGATTAAAAAAATCTAAACTAAATGGACTTCCAATATCATTAGAATTTATTTCAGATATGTTGTTGAATGAAAACAATACAGAATTGAGCGATAAATTACTAGACTGTAGAATCATGGATGAAAAATCACTAAAAATCGGATATATTGGATTTTTAATGAGCAATAAAAAAGCAAAAGATTGTGTTAACAAAAACGTTTGTGAAAATTTTGAAAATTTTGAAATGATTTCAATGAATTTAGAAACTCCAGATGAAATAGTATCAGAAATATTTGAAGAATTAGAAGATGATTTGTATGAGTAAATATTTAAATTATGCAGATAAATTATTAAAAAAATTATTTTCTGAAGAAATTGAACAATTAATTGTTCAATCGGCTGCTAGAAATATACTAAAAGAAGTAGGTGAAGAAGAAGAAAAGATACCACGATTTTCTCCTAAATTAGTAGAAAAACTTACACATGTTGCTTTTTGTTATATTTCATGTGGATGTATATTGATTGAAAAAAGTAATGATAGAAAAGAAGAAGGTTTTGGGTATTTAGAAAAAGCTGGAAAAATTTTATCAAATTTATATAAAGAAGAAGAATTAAATATAGAAATCAAAAATTTAAATGTTTTAATTGCTGGAATGTCTTTATATGCTTCTAAATATTATTCAAAAGCTTTTATATTAATGAAAAATATACAACAAAACTTTAAAATAGGAGAAATGATACTGTATTTTTTGAAAAAAGATTATGATAAATTATTGGAATTAGCTAGTGAAACATATTTTTTACAAGAAGTAAAAGAAAATAATATTACAGAATATTTTCAAGTAATTGCTGAAAAAATAGTAGCACACATATTTTTAATAATTATAGAATATGTTAATACTGGAAATATTGAAAATATAAAGTCTTTGTTTAATGAAAAATTAAAAAAATCAATTTATTTTTTTAAGAAAGAACAATTAATTTTGTACTGGTATTTTCTAAGATTATTACGAATAATCTTGTATACATTTGTTTCAAATTCTACTTGGGAAATTTTAAAAAATTATTTTGAGAATAATATTTTAAAAAAATATAATAATATATTGAGCAATTTTAAAATACCAGTTGTAGAAATGTGGCCTTCACAAAAAGAAGCATTAAAAATAGCATTAAATGAAGAAGGTGGAGTTATTAATTTAAGAACTAGTTCTGGAAAAACTAGAGTAGCTGAACTTGCCATTCTAAAAATTCTTTCACAAAGTCAAAATTCAAAAATTTTTTATATAGCTCCATTTAAATCATTAGCTTATGAAATAGAAGAAAATCTGAACAAAATTTTTTCTCCTTTAGGATATCTAGTTTCTAAATTATACGATGTAGAAAGTATTAATAAATTAGATTTTGAATTGATTGAAAATTCTAATATAGTTATAACAACTCCAGAAAAAATGAAAGCTTTAATAAGATTTAACTCGGAAATAAAAGATAAAATTAAGTTAATAATAATTGATGAAGGTCATTTGATAGGAGAGGATATAAGGCACACAAAAAATGAAATTTTTTTTACTAACTTAATAGAAATGGCTAGAAAGAATAGCATAAAAATGTTACTTTTATCAGCAGTATTGCCAAATGCAGATGATTTAGCTGAATGGATTACAGGAAATAAAAATTTATATGTGAAATCTAATTGGAAACCTTCTTCCGAAAGAATAGGGCTACTGATATGGAATGGAGAAAAAGTTAGAATAGAGTGGAAGAACGAAGAAAATTCTTTCAATCCTAATTTTATTCAAAAAAATGATAAAAACTTTCCTAAAAACAAAAATGAAGCAATAATTGCAACTGCTATTAAATTATCACAAAAAAAATCTGTTATGATATATGCCCCGCGTACAAAATCGGTGGAAACGTTAGCTAAAATTCTCTTGAAAGAATATGAAAACCAAATAACCGATTATAAATGGGATAAAAATTTATGGAATAGTTTCCAAACTATTTGTGAAGAAGAATTAGGAAAGGAAAATGTATATTTAAAGGCAATGAAAAAAGGAATAGCATGTCACAGCAATAAATTACCAACTTTAACAAGGCAATATATTGAAAAATTGATGTATTATAAAAAACCTAAAATTGTAATAGCAACTTCAACTTTAGGACAGGGAGTAAACATAGGAGTTTCTACGGTAATAATTTCTAGTATTTATATAGATAAAAATCCTATAAGTAAAAGAGATTTTTGGAATATTTGCGGAAGAGCAGGGAGAGCTTTTTCAGATATAGAAGGAAAAATTTTGTACACAATAGATACACATAAAAAAGAAACATCGAAAATCAAAAAAGATAAAAAAAAAGCAGAAGAATATTTTGACACAACCCAATTAGAACAAGTAAAAAGTGGAATATTGCAACTATTAGAGAAAATCTACAATATTTCAGTAGAATTAAAAATTGATTTTAACTTGTTTATTGAATTACTTTCAGAAGATAAAATTGAAAACTTAGAAAAAATAGATGAATTATTTGATATAATCGATGATGAATTATTAGCAATATATGAGGAATATTCTGACAATAAATTAGATATAATTGAAAATATATTTAAGAGATCGTTAGCTATTATACAAAAGAAAAATGAAAAAGAAAATTTTACAAAATTATTAAAAGCAAGAACAAAAGGATTATTAAAAAGATTTCCAAATAAAAGAAAGAAGATGTTATCATTAAATTTACCGCTTTCAATAGTAAAACAAATGAAAATAGATAGAGAAATGTTTAAAAATTTGGCTGTTAAAATTATTGAATCTCCAGAAAAATACTATGAAAATAGAGTATTATCTGTTATTAAAAAAATTGATAACTGGTGTTTAACAAATGCTAATTTTATACTACCAGAATATGTTAAAATTGATATTTTAGATAAAATAAGGGACCCATGGTTAACATGGGGAGCTTCTATTTTTAATATAAGTAAACTAGATAAAAATGCAGAAAAAATATTAAAAAGTTACTATAGTTATTCTTTGCCTTGGATTATTAATGGAATTTCACAAATGTTTGTAGATGAGGATGAACAAATTGCTCAAATTTATAATAAAATTTCTTTATATTTAGAAATTGGTTTAATTAATGAAATTGCTATACAAATATATCTAGCAGGAATAAATTCTAGAAGAAGTTCAAAAGAACTTTCTGAATTAAATATATTTGAAGAAAAAAATAATTTTGAGATAAAAAAAATTTTATTTAAGTTTGAATTTGAAAGGTATAATATTTCAGATTTTACAGTTAATTTTCTTAAGTCATTTAGAGAAAAGCATAAAAAAATTAAAAAATTAGAAGAGATATATTTCCATAGATTTAAATATGTAATTGATTCTAATATTAATATAATTTACCTTAGAAAAAGTAGTAACAAATTTTATTTTTATTCTAATAATCCTGAATTTGAACAAGAAGTAAAAAGTACAGAATTATTTCCTTTTTTTAATGAAATAAAAGATTTAAGAAATATATATTTTGAAAGAAAAGAAGATACTTGGGAATTGAAATCATATAATCCAAGAACCCAAATAAAAATTCTTAAATAACTGCAATTCGTTTTTTACCAAACTATTTGAAATTATATTGTGATTTAGACATAAATTTATTTTTATTATAAATTTTTTATTAAATTTTATTTATGTGTATACTGATTAACTTATTAATGTTTTTTAAGTATCATAAATTGCAATATTAAATGCGATATTTCTAACAATTAAAATTTTTCAAAAAGCGAATCTTCATTTTTTAGGTTGAAAAAAAATAAGAATTATACTATAATAAATAATTATGCGATTAGGCTAACTAGAGCCTAATTTTATTTGACAAAAGAGAGAAAGAAGGAATCGAAATGATAGAAATGATTTTGCCTGATGGTAGTAAAAGACAGTTGGAAAATCCTATGACTGTTGTAGAATTTGCAAAAAGTATTGGGAGCAGTCTTGGGAAGGCAACCGTTGGGGCGATAATTGACGGTGTGCAAGTTGATCCATCTCATATTATTGATAAATCTGGAACAATTGAAATAATTACTAATACAAGTGAAAAAGGGATAGAAATTATAAGACACAGTGCGGCACATATTATGGCTCAGGCTGTGCAAAGACTTTTCCCAAATACAAAGGTTACGATAGGGCCTGTTATTGAAAATGGATTTTTTTATGACTTTGACCCTGAAAAACCGTTTACTGAAGAAGATTTAGCAAAAATTGAAGAGGAAATGACAAAAATTGTAAAAGAAAATTATGAATTTAAAAGAAATGAAATGACTGCCGAAGAAGCAAAAAAATTCTTTGCTGAAAAAGGTGAAACTTACAAAGTTGAGATAATTGAAGACTTGGGTGCAGATAAGGTTAGCATTTATCAGCAAGGTGAATTTATAGACTTATGCCGTGGAACACATATTCCATCGACTGGCTACCTAAAAGCATTTAAGCTAATGTCAACAGCAGGAGCTTACTGGCGTGGAGATTCAAACAATAAAATGCTTCAAAGAATTTATGGAGTGGCTTTTGCAACAAAAAAAGAGCTGGATGACTATTTGACAATGATGGAAGAAGCTGAAAAGAGAGATCACAGAAAATTAGGAAAACAGCTTGACTTGTTCTTTGTAGACGAGCATGGACCTGGATTCCCTTTCTTTATGCCAAAAGGTGTGGAATTATTTAATAAATTGCAGGAAATCTGGAGAGTTGAGCATAAAAAAAGAGGTTATCAGGAAATAAAAACTCCAATTATGCTAGATAAGGAATTGTGGGAAATTTCTGGACACTGGTTCAATTACCGTGAAAATATGTATACATCAACAATTGATGAAAAAGAGTACGCAATAAAGCCTATGAACTGTCCAGGTTCAATAATTGCCTACAAGAATAATTTACATTCATACAAGGATTTGCCATTGAAATATGGAGAAATGGGGCTTGTTCACAGACACGAATTTAGTGGAGCTTTACATGGACTTATGAGAGTTAGAGCATTTACACAGGATGATGCCCACGTTTTCTGTACGAAAGAGCAAATTGAGGAACAAATTATCGAAATTATTGATTTGTATGATAAATTTTATACTGTATTCGGATTTGGATACCACATTGAATTGTCAACAAAACCTGATAAAGCAATAGGTTCTGACGAAATATGGGAAATGGCTGAAGCAAACTTGAAATCAGCTTTGGAACATAAAGGAATTAATTACAAGCTAAATCCTGGAGATGGAGCATTCTACGGGCCAAAAATCGACTTTAAGATGAAAGACTCAATCGGAAGAATTTGGCAATGTGGAACAATCCAGTTAGACTTTAACCTTCCAGCAAGATTTGAAATGAGCTATATCGGTGCAGACGGGGAAAAACATGAGCCAGTAATGATTCACAGGGCAATGTATGGAAGTATGGAAAGATTTATGGGAATCTTGATCGAACATTATGCAGGAGCATTCCCAACTTGGTTAGCACCAGTACAAGCAAGAATCCTGACAATTTCTGACGAGCAAGTGCCTTTCGCAAAAGAATTGTTTACAAAACTTCAAGATGCAGGAATCAGAGTGGAGCTTGACACAAGAGTGGAAAAAATTGGATACAAAATTAGGGAAGCAAACGGAGATCAGAAAATACCAGTTCAATTAATAATCGGTAAAAATGAAGTTGCAAACAACGAAGTAAATGTAAGAAGATTTGGTTCACAAGACAGTAAAAATGTATCAGTTAACGAAATTATCGAAACATTGAAACAGGAATCAGTTGTTCCGTTTTTAAAATAAAAATATATAAATGTTAAATTTAGATTTATGTTCTTAAACAAACAAAAAAACGAAAATAAGCGATTTAACTGATAAATAAAAGTCTTTTTTAAAAATTTATTGTTATAATACTATGATAGCTTGGATATAAAATTTTAATCTGAAATATTACAAAAATTGATAACAAATTATTCAAGTTGCTTGAAATAAAACAGTTTTTAGAAATTTAATTTTTAAAAATAAAAAAGATTAAACTAATGAGGTGATTTTTATGAGAAATGATTATGATGAATTGGAAACTTATAATCACAACAATGACGATTACAACGAATATAACGGACAAATGACGATGACTTATGATGATTTAAACAAACTTGTAAGTTCAAAGGTTCGTGGAAGCATGTTGTGGATGGTGCTCGGACTTCTTCTGACAGGAGGGGCAGGTTTTCTCGTTTACAGCGGACTGGCATCAGGAAGTCCAATTGCTTATGGAATTTTGAATATGTATTGGGTATTTGCTATTCTGGAAGTAGTTATGGTATTCGGATTTACGGCATTGCTTTACAGAGCTAATTCAGGCACATTAAGAATGATGTTTGTTGCATATTCGATATTAAATGGACTGACACTTTCAGTTATAGGGCTTATTTATGCTCCAGAAATTATATTTTCAGCATTTTTAGGAACATTGACATTATTTGTTGTTTTAGCAGTTTATGGTTATTTTACTAAAGAAAATTTGACAAGATTTACACCAATATTAATTGCCGGGTTAATAACATTAATTTTAGTAAGTATTATAAACATTTTCCTGCAAAGTAGCGGAGTTGACTTGTTTATATCAGTAATAGGTGTGATTATTTTTACAATTTTCATTGCAGTTGATGTAAACAGAATAAGAAATAACATTATCACTTACGCAGTTCAGGAAGATTCAGAGGTTTTGAACAAAATCGAAATTGTCGGTGCATTAAATTTATATCTGGACTTTATAAATTTATTCCTATACATTTTAAGAATTTTAGGAAGAAAAAGATAATAACAAATATTATAATTTAATAAAAATATAAAGGGTTATTTTTGGATTATTGACATTAAAACTGTTCACACAATCCTTAAATAACTCTTATTCTATTTATTAAAGGGGAAAACTTTGAAAACTAACAAAAAAATTGACAATAAAACAGCAAAAGAAATCCAAGATTTTATAAGTGACGAAATCTTAGCAGGCAGAATATGGATATTTTCAGGAATAGCAATTTCGATTTTATTGTGCACGCTACTAAAGGACTACATGATTTTTGAACTGGATAATATAGTTCAGCCCATAAGAAAATTAGAACTGCCCGATGTAAAAGGAATATTCCTGATCGTCCTCTTTGCATTGGAAATCCTGTTCTCATTCATCCTTCCAAAAATACTGATAAACAAACCAAAGAAAAATATGAAATCTGCCTTAACAGTCCTGTCGCTAATAATGGGGCTAGTCCTAGCAATTTTTTACAGCAAACTTTCATTTTTTGTCAGGCAAAAACCTGTTATCGCTGGAATAATGCTTGTATTGACACTAATATTGGCAGTTTTCCTAATAAAAAAAGACATAAGAAATATACAGGTAAAAATATTTGAAAAAGTAGAATCAGACGATACAGAAATTCTGGAAAAAACAAGATTCCTTTCAGTAGTTATGCTGTATTCTGATATTGTAAAAGTCGTGATTTTATATCTTTTATTGATATTGATAATAAAATAGACTAATTATTTATTAATAGATATTTTTCTATGCTTTATATTTTTTCTCTTTTTATATGTAAAGTGGGAGTGTAGAGGTATGGCATCTAATGCTTCTGCGTTAAAAAAACTAAAAATTATAAAAGGAAAAATAATTGTTAATCAAAATAATTTAGAATTTAAGAATAAAAAATTTAAAGAAAGGAGCTTGTATAATGTAACTATATTATACAAGGAAGAAATTGATGAAAAGAAAAATAGAATGTGTCGAGGAATTTCATAGAATTTATAAACTTGGAAATTCTGACAAGCCAATCGGAAAATTGGAAAATGGGCTGGAAAAATTAAGATTTGACTTGATGAAGGAAGAGAACGAGGAATATCTGGAAGCGGCTAAAAAAGGAGATGTTGTGGAAGTTGCGGATGCTCTCGGGGACATGCTTTATATCCTTTGCGGGACGATAATTGAGCATGGGATGCAGGATGTTATTGAAGATGTGTTTGAGGAGATTCATAGAAGCAATTTGAGCAAACTGGATGAAAACGGGAAGCCAATTTACCGTGAAGACGGAAAAGTGATAAAAGGGCCAAATTATTTTCCGCCAAATTTAAAACAATTTTTTCAAAAATAAAAATATTGCAATACTTGTTTATTTTTTTTATTAGACTTGCCTGATAACTATATAAATTTAAAATTTAAGTAAAATAATCACAATTTTTGAGTTTACTTTTAAAGTTTTTTTATTAGAAAGGAAAAAATGCTGATAATAACTTGTAAAAATTTGCAAAATATGATAAAATAAATTTCGATATGTAAAAATAATTTTAACTGAATAACGATTTTTCTAAAATAGTTAAGTTAATATATTATAATAAAAAACAGTAAATGGCTGTTAAAAAATAAAGATGAAAGGAGAACTACTAAAATTATTTAGTAGAGGTGAATAAAATGCAAAGATGTGAAGTTTTTGGAAAAACAGTAAGCCATGGAAATAGAGTAAGTCACTCTCACAAAGCTACAAAAAGAATTTGGAGACCTAATTTACAAACAATGCTTTTGACTATCAACGATGAAGAAGTTAGAGTAAGAGTTTGTACAAAAGCAATGAAAACATTAAAAGGGAAAAATAACGATCAAGTTAAAAAAATCTTGTTAAAAAACAAGGAAACATTAAGCCCTAAAATATTAAAAGCATTAGCAAAGTAAGTTTTTATAACTTACTTTTTTGTGTGTACCCGTAGCTCAACTGGATAGAGCGTCTGACTTCGGATCAGAAGGCTTGGGGTTCGATTCCTCACGGGTACGCCATTTTTATAAAAATTATTTAACTAAATAAAAAAACATAAGGACATCGTATTTGATGCCCTTTTTTATAAAAAGTATATTTTAAAATTAACAGGTAAAATTTACTTTATTCTAAAATGATTATAATTTTTTATTCAGTTTAAATTCATTTTAAAAATATATTTTTATGATAAAATGTCTTTGTAAATAAGAAAAAGTCTAAAATAACTTATTTAAAAAGCAAAAAACTAATAATTTTTTTAACAAATATACTAAAACAGTTTTTATCTTTGAATCTGAAAACTGTTTTTTATTTATTGTTTTTATTTTCTTCTGTTTAATCTTTGAAATTCTGCTTTTGCTTTGGCTAATTGGGCATTAAATTCACTGTTTGAATGCAGTGTCGCAACAACTGTACTTGCTACTACACGGGCTGCATCGACATCGCTTTGCCAGTGGTAACCACAAATTACACGGCTTTGCCCCATTTCATAACCACGTTTTATAATTTCACTCTGTCTTGCAGGATTTACTTCAGCCAGAACTAATGCAGTGGCCCAACCGATTGAAGTGTGCCCTGATGGATAAGAACCGTTTGTTGAAAGGCTCGCTTCATCTTCTGGACGGCAAGTTGATTCTTTAAAGTATGCAAATGGACGTATTCTCATGTATGTCTGTTTTGCGGATCTTGTTGCCAAATCTCCCGCATCTTCACGTAATTTTGTAACTAATTTGAAAATTTCAGGTGTTGTCTGAGCTGAGATTGTGTATCCAAATGCTTCTGAAAAAGCACGAGGTACTCCATCCCCTTCTACACGTGCATCGTTGTATGCCTGTTTTCCCCTTTCAGTATTTCTAAGCAATTTCCCCTTTTCATATTGAGCCTTGTCATTTAAAAACGCAATACTGTCAACTGCCGGTGGAGCTGGCAATAAATCATAACTGCTTACAACTTGTGAGCTTTTCAAGAAGTAAACATCTGGTTTTGTTGTTACATCATTTCCTTTTCCCGCAGAAAATGAAACTAAATTTGCAAATAAAAATACACCAATTAAAAATGTCTTTTTCATGTTTGAACCATCCTTTTCTTATAATATTTCTTAATAAAGTTATACCGTATTTTTAATAAATGTCAAGAGCAAATAAAAAATCTATTTTATTGAAACTCATCTAAAAAAGTGTTAGTATATTTTACATAAGTATAAATTTCAATAAAAAAACTAAAAATGTTGGGGTGTTAGAAATGAAATTAAAAAAAGAAAATCTAATTTTCAGGTTTGCAACTGAAAACGATGCCAAAAAAATTTTAAAAATCTATAAGCCGTATATTGAGAATACTACGATTACATTTGAATATAAAGTGCCTTCGGTTGAGGAATTTAAAGGAAGAATAAGAGATGTTTTAGAGGAATATCCATATATTGTCTGTGAATGTGAAAATGAAATTATTGGGTATGCCTATGCCCATAGGATTTGGGCTAGAGCTGCTTATCAATGGGATGTGGAGCTTTCAGTTTATACAGATGGGGATTATGCTGGAAATGGAATCGGGAAAAAGATGTATAAAATTCTGATTGAAATATTGAAATTGCAGAATGTTGTGAATGTTTACGGGCTTGTAACTTATCCTAATGAAAACAGTGAGAAATTACACAATTACTTTGAGTTTAAAAAAGTTGCATATTTTGAGAATACAGGGTACAAATTTGGAAAATGGATTGGTGTTACCTGGTTTGAAAAGGCTATAAATCCTTATTCTGAAAATCCTGAGCCAGTTAAAAAAATATCAGAAATTGATAAAATAAAAATAAATAAGATTTTGGAATTATTTATAATGAATTAAAACTATTTAAACCTAAGTTCAAAAATTATGATTATTCTACTAAAAAAATTGATTTATTTAATTTTTACCAGTCTAATTTTGAAAGGGCTCAAATGTAGAGTCAAATCAAAGTTTGTCTATGGTTAAAATATGAATTTGAAAGGTTTTTTATGGCTGATTTTAAGGGGTTTGAGAATATTTTAAGTTTGTGCATTAAATAACTTGAAAATCGGTTTAAAGAGTGGTATAATTCAAATGGAAAGAAATGATTTTAATTAATAAATTTAGGAGGATATAACGGAATGGCTAAAAAAACTTTAAAAAACTTAGATGTAAAAGGAAAAAAAGTATTAGTAAGAGTTGATTTCAATGTACCAATAAAAGATGGAGTTATTACAAATGATAATAGAATCACAGCAGCACTTCCAACTTTAAAATACATTTTGGAAAATGGTGGAAAAGTAATCGCATTCTCTCACTTGGGAAAAGTTAAGGAAGAAGCTGACAAGGCATCAAAAACTTTAGCACCTGTTGCAAAAAGATTGGAAGAACTTTTAGGAAAACCTGTTAAATTCGTTCCTGAAACAAGAGGAGCAGCATTAGAATCAGCAGTTGCTGAATTAAAAGACGGAGAAATCTTAATGTTTGAAAACACTAGATTTGAAGACTTGGACGGTAAAAAAGAATCTAAAAATGATCCTGAATTAGGAAAATACTGGGCATCACTTGGAGATGTGTTTGTAAATGATGCATTTGGAACTGCACACAGAGCACATGCTTCAAATGTAGGAATTGCTTCAAACATCAAAGAATCAGCAGTAGGATTCCTTGTAGAAAAAGAAATCGAATTTATTGGTGGAGCAGTTGACAATCCTGAAAGACCATTAGTTGCTATTTTAGGTGGAGCAAAAGTTTCTGATAAAATTGGTGTAATCGAAAACTTATTGGATAAAGCTGATAAAGTAATCATTGGTGGAGGAATGATGTTCACTTTCTTAAAAGCTGAAGGTAAAAATACAGGTTCTTCATTATTAGAAGCTGACAAAGTGGAATTAGCCGCCTCATTAATCAAAAAAGCTAAAGAAAAAAATGTTGAATTGTTATTGCCAATTGATACAGTTGTAGCAAAAGAATTCAAAAATGATACAGAATTTAAAACAGTTTCTGTAGACGCTATTGAAGACGGATGGATGGGATTAGATATAGGAGAAGCATCTATTAAATTATTCTCAGATGCTCTAGTTGGTGCAAAAACAGTAGTATGGAACGGGCCAATGGGAGTATTTGAAATGGAAAACTTTGCAAAAGGAACAATCGGTGTATGTAAAGCAATCGCAGAATTATCTGGAGCTAAAACAATCATTGGTGGTGGAGATTCAGCAGCAGCAGCTATTCAATTAGGATTCGCTGACAAATTTTCACACATCTCAACTGGAGGAGGAGCATCACTTGAATACTTGGAAGGAAAAGTATTACCAGGAGTAGATGCAATTTCAGAAAAATAATAACTAACTTGAATAACTATTAATTTAGTTAACTAAAAATAATTTTTTCATTTTAATCACGAAATGGCTGTCTTGAAATTAATTTTTTGAGATAGCTATTTTTTTAG
This sequence comes from Leptotrichia trevisanii DSM 22070, assembly GCF_000482505.1. Classification (NCBI taxonomy): domain Bacteria; kingdom Fusobacteriati; phylum Fusobacteriota; class Fusobacteriia; order Fusobacteriales; family Leptotrichiaceae; genus Leptotrichia; species Leptotrichia trevisanii. The sequence continues at coordinate 4,704 of NZ_AXVL01000043.1, read as the reverse complement.
GTTTAATTTTAGAAAGATTTTTCTATAATTTCAAAAAAAACTAAAAAATAATTTTTTTAAAAATTGAAACATAACTTAAATTATGCTATAATTAAAATTGATTTTAAAATTAAAGAAGGAGGAAAGTATAAAATTGGATTTATAATTTTAAAAATTATAAATTTCAGTTATACAAAACAGAAATGGATAAGAATTCAATAGGAGTAATATTAATTTATGTGGCGTTTATGGCGGTATTAATCTTACCAACATATTTTTCAAATAAGAAAAAGAAGCAGCAGAAGGCTGCATTACTGGAAAATTTGAAAGTTGGAGATAAAATAATAACAGTTGGAGGTATTAAAGGCAGCGTTACAAATATCTATGATCAGTCAGTGGAAATGAAAATAGATAAAAGTGCCAGAATGGAAGTTTTAAAATCTGCAATTGATAGATTAGAAAAAAAATAAAATATAAGATTAGATAATAATTTCAAACAAAAAAATTAGGAGGAAAAAAATGAAAAAAGTATTATTATTTTTATTACTTTTTATAAGTGCAATTACATTTTCTGATACTTTGAAAAATGTATCATACAGTAATGGAAAAGTTACAGGGACATTTAGAGAAAATAAACAAGTTATGCCAAATGCATCGATTACAAAATTAGGAAATGAAGACATACTGATGTTAAGTTTTCCAAACAGTGAGATGGAAAACGGTGTGCCTACCCTTATCAATAAAGATGATCAGTACATAAGTAAAGTTTATACAGTTCAAAGCAATGGAATGGTAGTAGTATACGTGTACTTAAAACCATCTGTAACTTATCAAGTAGTAAGTAAAAATGGAGAATTCCAAGTAACACTCGGTGGTGGACAATCAACATCAAGACAAGTATCAAGAAACACAGCAACACAAAGACAATCAAATAACAATGCACAAGTAACACAAACTCAAACTCAAAGACAGCCAAGCAATTCTACAAGAGGAAATAAAAAATATACAATAGTTGTCGATCCAGGACATGGTGGACATGATTCAGGAGCAAGAGGAAATGGATATAACGAAAAAGATATAGCATTACAGGTAGCAACAAGACTGGCTAACAATTTAAGACGAGATTATAACGTTATAATGACAAGAGATTCAGATTTCTTTGTACCATTGGATACAAGAGCTAAAATTGGAAATGACGCAAATGCAGATTTCTTTATAAGTATTCACTTAAATTCAAGTTCAAGCTCATCAGCAAACGGAACAGAAGTATTTTACTTCAGTAAAAAGGATCAAGGAAGTTATGCCGCACAAGTAGCCAAATTTGAAAATAAAGTTGATGGAAGCTATGGAGATGTGCCATTTTCAGACTTTATTTTAAATGATATTTTTTATAGAAAAAATCAAAAGACAAGTCAAGCTATAGCAGAATCTGTATTAGACGGACTTATAAACTTAACAGGACTTAGAAGAAGAGGGGTTTTTGGAGCGAACTTCGCAGTGCTTCGTGGAAGTAATTCACCATCAATACTTGTAGAATTAGGATTTATGAATAATTATTCTGATTTATCGCAATACTTGACACCAGAAGGACAGGAAAGAGCAGCAAGCACTATCGGTGACGCAATAAGAAAATTCTTTAAATAATTTATAAAACACTTTAAAATCAAACTAAAAAGTTCTGATCTTTTACTCAATCCCCAATTTTTTAATTTTATTAGCTAGAATTAAGGGGATTGGGTATATTATCCAAATTAGGAGAAATTTATGCAAAAACAAGAAAAATTAAATGAGGGAAAAACTAAAAAGCAAAAAGGAAATTTTAAAAAAAATCTTTTTGTAACATTACTTTTTTTCATAACAGTAGCAGTGGTTCTTGTAAATCGTTATGACAGAAAACATAGAAGTAAAATTCATGTAGAAGTGGACAAAAATTTGGTACAGGAAACTACTCAGGAAGAAGAAACTCAGAATAAAATTTCCATATTTGTATATGATCCCTCTACAAAAACAGTAAATGAACGGGAAATTGTAGTTCCTCGTCAAATAAACCTGATAGAAGGTGATTTTATAAATGGAATCATCAGAAATTCTGATTACATTTCAGAAGATATGAAATTTAGAAGTGCATACAATCTTAGAATTGATAATGTGAATACAACAGTTGTCAAACTAAATGCACAATTTGCAAATCTAAAAAAAAATCCTGAACTGTTTAATGGATTCTCTCTGGCTGTAACAAATACTATATTAAAAAATTTCCCTAATATTCAAAGTGTTATAATTCAAATAGACGGGGAAACAAATACAAGATAATAAAAAGTATTAGTAAAAATGGCAGTTAAATATTGAATAAAAAAATAAATTTAAGTTGCTTAAATGTTAATAAAAATTTTATTGATATTAAAGCAGCTTTTATTTTTTGATTAGCCGATTTTTCTTCAAAAAATAATAGAAAAATAGTATTTTATGTGCTATAATGTTAAAATGATTAAAGAAAATGGAAAGGAAGATAAATAATGGGATTTAGAGAGCATAAAAAGGCAATTCAGATTGCTTCTGCAATTATGATAGGGATATTTGGTATATCTATGCTTGTTACTGGAATATTATTTCTGAAAAATAATGTTTTTGGTGCGGCAGGTGGCAACAGGGACGTAATTGCAACAGTTAATGGAACAAAAATTTACCGTGATGATTTTGAAAGAGAAAGTCTTGGAATGAAAAATCAGTTAAATGACTTGAACCAGCAAAAAATGCAGCAATTATCACAGGCAGGAATACCTACCGAAAATTTAAAAAATGTTCCAGACAATATTATCAATGAATATGTTTTACAACTTATGATAAATAAAGAAATTTTGCTTTCGTCAGCAAAAAATTTAGGAATAAAAATAAGCGGGGCAACTGTTAATCAGGAATTTGAAAATTATCAAAAACAGTCAAAATTGGGGAAACAGGAATTTGCTCAATATTTAAGATCTGTCGGATATAATGTCACTTCATTTAAAAAGATGATAAGAGATCAGAAAACAATTGAGAAAATGAGGGAAAAATTATTTTCAAATGATAAAATTACAGATGAAGAAATAAAAAAAGCATATGAAAGAAATAAATATTCTCAAGCCTTTGCAAATCAGGAGTTTGAAGATGTAAAAGATCAAATTAAGGAAAATATGACTCAAGATAAGGATATTATGATTTTAAATTCATATCTTGCAAAAGCTAAGGAAAAGGCTAAAATTGTATTTAAAAATAAAGATTTTGAAAAAATGTACGCTAATATGACAGCTGTTGTGGCACAAAATGGAGAATATAAATATACAAACGAATCATTAAATGAACAAATTATAAATACAGTTTCACAAACACAGCAAGGATATTCAGACAAGCTGGTTAATGATTTAAAAGCTACATTAAAGGTAAACTTGGACAAATTTGTAAAAATTGCTAATAAGGCTAAAACTGCTGGAATAAAAGCTGATGCTGATTTAGTGGGAGTGGATCAGTTAAGAGATTATTCACAAAAATATTATAATTATCTGATAGATACCTATAAACCTGATGATGCAACATTACAAGCCAGATTTAATACTAAAAAGGACAGCTACAACACTCCAAACAGCATTGGTGGATATGTAATTGGGGAAGAGTATCAAGCTGGAGAAAAAGATTTTGAAATGGCTAAAAAACAAGCTGAAGATATTATGAAGACAACAACAAAAGATAATTTTGCAGCTAAAGCCAAAGAATTTTCAAAAGATCCCGGTTCTGCAAATAATGGTGGTAGTCTAGGAGAAACAGCTGATTTATCACAACTTGTTCCAGAATTTGCAAATGCAGTTAAAAAAGGTAAGGCTGGAGATATTGTGGGGCCTATCAGAACGCAATTTGGATACCACATTATTTACATTCAAAGTAAGGATACAAGCAATGAAAATGTTGCAAAAGTTAGTCATATTCTGATAACACCGACTATTTCTGAAGCCTCTAAACAGGAAGTTATCAAAAAAGTTCAGGCTTTAAAAGCTGAAATTGAAAGCAAAAAAACAACTTTTGAAAATGTGGAAAAACAGGACAAATATAAATTCAGCATAAAAGAAAGATTCAAAAAAATGGTTAAATCCGATGCTATTCCAGGAATCGGTAAAAATGATGAATTAATGAATCAGATATTTGCACTGCAAATGAACGGAATTCTTGACAGAAACGATGCAACAGGATATTACTTAATAACTAAGACAGCTGAAATACCATTTACACAAGCTACATTTGAAAATTCAAAAGAGCGTGTAAGATTGGAACTTGCACACGAATATGCAGATAAACAATTAGAAATTATATAAAATATAAATCTTTGGAAACTGTTTCAAATACTAAAAATGTTTGGAGCAGTTTTTATTTTAAAAACATCAATAAAAAGACTAACTATATAATGTCAAGTTTTTTTTTCAAAAAAAAACAAAAAATTTTTTTGAGGAATTTATTTAAATTTTTGCATAACAAAATAGGTAATTTAATAATTTAAATCACTTAAATGGTTAATTAATGATATTTTTAAAAAGTTCGTTTTTAGTTTGTAAATGGTAAATAACTCTGACTAATTTTTTAACAACGTGAGATATGGCAACATTAAAATGTTTACCTTGAGAACGTTTTCTGGCAAGATGTTCCTTAAATACAGGGCAGTAGATACTGGTTAGTCTTGCAGCATTGTATAAAGCGTAT
>NZ_AXVL01000042.1 GCF_000482505.1 Leptotrichia trevisanii DSM 22070 | reverse complement strand
CGTAGCATCAACCAGCACGACTTCTATCTCAGTGTCCCTGACAAGTTCCCTTTTTTTGGGCAAAGAAAACTCCTCGCTTTTTATCAAGATGTTTTCAACCCATTTAACGCACTCACAGATGGTACTTTTTGCAACGCCGTATTCAAAGGCAATATTTTCCATAGTTCTATAGTCACGATAGTATGAAAGTATAATTACAAGCCTGTCAAGGACAGACAGTTTTGGCGGATGTCCGCCTCTTAAATGTTCAATTCTGTATGCTTCATTCAAAAGTTTCAGCATTTTATCAAAGGTATTTTTTTTAATGCCAAAAATTTTCTGATAGTTTTCTTCTTTAAGTTTTTTTATTCTTTCAACATTGTTTATCATTTTCATCACCAGTATTATTATACCTTAATATTGGTTTTTATACAAGGTTGTCGAACAGGTCTAATAATTCTTCTGATACACTAAATCCACAGTCATTATCATCCCATTCTCTAGGAATATAAACTATATCGAAAATGTTATTTTCTACTTTTTTAAAAACAGGTGGAAATACATTTTCATGCTCTATTTTAGGCATTATCTGAAATTCTGACAATTTTTCCCATTTTTTATCATTAAGTTCTATATTTAGGATAAATATTTTTTGCTTTCGGCTTTTCATAATCTCACATTTTTTCCAAGAATTCACTGTATCTCTAAAATATATTTCAGGATAACTTTCTAAAGGATGCATATTTGAATCATTTTTAGTAATATAAATATCCATTTCATCATCTAAAAATTGCATTTTATTATTTGTAATCGGATATTTATCAACTGATATTTTAATTTCATAATTTTCGGCTGTATCTAATAATTCCTTTTTCAATAAAGGAGATATATTTTTCAAAAATTCATTATATTGAATTTTATCATACAAAGGTTCTATTTTTAGTTTTTCCAAAAAAATATCACAATACAGTGCTTCTTCTGTATCCAAATTATAATCTTTAATGTATGAAGTTTTTATATTTTCATATATAATTAATTTCCATTTATTTTCAACTTGCAATTTTTCCATTTTTAAATTTATATTTTCAAAATCCAATTTATCTGGTAAAGTTTTTTCAAATGTATTTAATTCTTCCATCCTTTTACCACCTTATTTTTAAATACTTCTTAAAAATGGTCATAGTGTTTTTTACTCAGGATAATTTAAATTTTCCTCTCCCAAATGCTCCAACGTTTCCTCCAAATACTTCTTAGCCTCAAAATTAGCCATTGGCAAGTTTTGATCCAAGTAATTTCCACATTCTATAGCAGTCGCTCCTGGGATTGCTCCTTTAAATTCTGCCATAAATTTGTAAAGTTCCTTCATTAAGTCAACAATGTCCTTTGATTCCAATTTTCCTTTTAGGATAAGATAAAATCCTGTTCTGCATCCCATAGGCCCAAAATATACAATTTCATCTTTCCAAGTTGGATGATTTCTCAAAAATGTTGCTCCCAAATGCTCCATTGTATGAAGTTCTGCGATGTTTATTACTGGCTCTCTATTTGGCAATTTCATTCTTATATCAAAACTTGTCAAATAATTTCCATTAACTTCGTCTATTCTTGATACATAAATTCCTCTGTTTAATCTGATGTGATCTACTGTAAAACTTGCTATTCTTTCCATATTTTCCACTTCCTTTTTATATTTTTATTTTCTATATTTTTTCAAATTTTTAAGTTATTTATCTTTCCACTTTTATTGAAGATTCTATTAATAAGTCCAATGTCTGTGAATAATCATAACCTTTTGAAGCTGTACTTTTTGGCAATAAGCTGGCAGATGTCATTCCTGGCGATGTGTTTACTTCCATAAAATATGGCGTTTCTTCATTTACCACCATAAAGTCTATTCTTGCAAATCCTTCACATTTTAGCCCGTAATAACTGTCTTTTGCAAATTTATTAATTTCAGCCTGCACTTTTTCAGGAAATTCAAATACATATTCATTTGCCCCACCTTTTGCATATTTTGATTCATAGTCAAAGTAATCTCCTGCAAGAGCCTCAATTCTTAGTGTTGGAAAAACTTCCCCATCAATCACAGGTACGCTTATTTCCACACCATGCAGAACTTCTTCAATCAATGCCTCCTTATCCATTCCAAAAACAAGTTCCAGCCCTTTTTCAAGTTCTTCCTGATTTTCCACAAAACTTACTCCAATGCTTGAACCACCGTTATTTGGCTTTACTACAACACGATTTCCCAATTCTTTTTTTATTGTTTCAAAGTCAACAGTTTCGCCTACACGTACACTTTTCCATTTTGCAATTCTAACTCCATATCCAGCCACAATTCTTTTTGAAAATTCTTTATCCATGCAGACTGCACTTGACATCACTCCAGGCCCGCTATAAGCCACTCCCAGACTTTGTAAAATTGCCTGTATTCTCCCGTCTTCTCCAAATACACCGTGTAAAGCGATATAAACAAAATCCAGATTCAAGTCTTTTACTTTTTCAAAAACTTCCTTTTCTGAATCAATTACAATATCAAAAACCTCATATTTATCTCTATTCAAGTTTGCTACAATTTCACTTCCTGTCTTTAAAGAAACTTCTCTTTCAGTTGAAACTCCCCCACGTATTACTCCTACTCTTAATTTTGACATTTTCTCTTCCTTTCCAGTTTTTTTATTATTACTTTTACAATTATTTAAAATCGTTTAAACCTATATAATTCCAAGCAAATCTATTTTATAAATTTTTAAAATCTTCTTTTCCAAAATCATATTTTTTACCGCAAAAATGGCATTCTACTTGTATTTTGCCTTCCTCTTCCAGAATTTTATCAATTTCTTCTTTTCCAAGCGTGATTAATCCCTTGTAAAACTTCTCTTTAGTGCAATTACATTTATACTCCAGCTCTGATTTTTCCAAAATTTCAAAATCTTCCACATAAACCTTTTTATGAGCACCATCAACATCTGTCTCTTCCTCAAATACCGAAATATCCTCATAAAGCAGTTCCACAATCTGCTCAAGGCTCATTCCACCTTCCAGAAGTTCAGTAATCGTCCTAATCTGCTGTAATTTATTTTCCAGTTTATCAATAAATCCGTCTTCCACACCTGGCAACAGCTGTATCAAATAACCTCCAGCCCTTTTTACTTCTCCATTTTCATCCAGCTTTACACCAAGTGCAACAACTGATTTTATCTGCTCTGATAAAAGAAAATAATGAGCAATTATATCTGCAATATCCTCTTCATTTATTTTTGTAACGCCAGAAAACGGATCTCTTAGTCCCAAGTCCTTTATAACTTGCATTGTTCCATTTCCAATAAATCTCACTTGCCCAGTCTCATCTTTTATAAAATTTCCATTTTCGTCAATTATCTGATGAAATTTATCTTCAGGATTTCCAATATAACCTTTTACTTCCCCTTTCATATTCCCAGTTGCAAGCATATTTCCATAAGGCCCATCACCATTTACTTTAACCGACACCAAATCCTTTTCGTTTTTCAAATCTTTCCCCATCATAGCTGTTACTGTTAATAGTTTCCCAAAAACAGTTGTCGCTATTGGATCAAGTCGGTGTACTTTCTTTGCCTCTTTTACAAGTTCTGTAGTATCACAGACAAAAAATCTTGCACATTTGCTTGTTCCTCTAATTATTTCTGATTTTCCCATATTTTCTAACATCCTTCTTTATTTCAAAATTACTCTACCCAAATCAAGATTCACGAATTTTTCATCTATCCGATTTCAATTTAATTCAAGCATATTTTTAAAAATTACATTACTAGAATATCACATTCTATACAAAAAAACAAGATAATTCATTTCTTAAGTCAAATAGAAAACCAAAAAAATACCACCGTCCAAATCAACAGCAGTATTTTATATAATTATTTATATATTTATCATACAAGAAAGAAATAGAAATTAGAGATTTTGTAGTAATAATCAATTTTTTGAATAGGAAAAAATTTATCCAGAATACTACTACCGCCACTAATTCTCCAACAGCTAAATTAGTCAATTTTTGTTTCATAAACTTTTTCAAATTAACAATACACCTCCAGCTTTATTGTAGATATTTTCTCAGAAATCTATTTTTTCTTTTCTTTGTAAACTAGGATTTTTAGATTTTAACCCTTAAGGAAAATAAAATGAGCTATTCTCCTGAAGTATGTTTTATAATATTATAGTTTAATGCAAAGTGTAGCTATATAGTCATTTCCATAATTTGATAATCTATGTCTTTTATCACATGATTCATAAAAATCTATCATAGCGAGACCATTTTTAAGTTGTCCTCTAATCTGAGTTTCTAAGGTATGGCTAAATTCATATCCATATTCTGGATTTATGGTTATTTTGCCTTCCTCTTCAAGCTCTTTTGAATTAAAAGGTATTGAAAACTTTAAAAGTAATTCCTCATCAGGTTTGTCCCATACAATATCAGCATCATACATGTATATCCAAGGATTCATAAATCCGACCATTAACAATCCACCCTTTTTCAATACTCGAGAGGCTTCTTTATATATATTTTCTAAATCTTCTACATATACATTTGAAACTGGATTAAAAATAATATCAAAAGTTTCATTTTCAAATGGAAATGGTTTTGTCATATCGCCTTGAACTGTATTGATTTTTAAGCCTTCTCTTTTAGCAACCATATCATCTCTTTGTAATTGTGATTTAGAAAAATCCATTATGGTTACATCATAACCTTTTATAGCAAAAACTGGACCCTGCTGTCCACCACCACAAGCTAAACCTAATATCTTTTTTCCGTTTGCTTTTTCAAACCATTCTTTTGGAACTTTTTTCCCAACAGTTAATGCAACAGAAATTGGATTATTTCTAACTTCTTCTAATTCTTCATGTGTCAATGGCTCAGTATAGTCATTTTTTACATTATTCCATCTATCTTCATTTAATTTTATATAATTGTTCATCTTATAATCTCCTCGTAATTTTATACTATTTCGATTTAAGTTGGATGTGTTGCCATTACATTTTTCTCACCTCTACAAATTATAATTTTTGCCTAATTGCCCTATTAAGTAACTATTTACAACTAAATGCCCATTTTCAAGTGTTTGTCCACTTTGCACCAATCTTTTCCTTTTACTGCTACTTAATTTCTCTATTCTTTCTTTTGGTAAAATCAAACTTTTATTTGATAATGATAAATATCCAACTAATTTTTTATCATCAAATAACAAATGAGTTGTAGAAATAGACTTTTTTTTCATTTCTATTGCTTTATTATGTAAAATTTTTTTTACATCATTATTTGTCAAACTTTTAAAACTATTCAAAAACTTATTTTTTATATTTTCTTCAGTATCATATCTCAACATTTCATTTAGTGTTATTATTTTCATCTATTAACCCCAATAATTCCTTTATTTCCCTTTCATCTGTTATTGTCTCCACTTTCACATCTGTTAAATTTGGTTTTCTGTCATTCTCCAACGCCTTTATTAAGCCATCTATCTCCTCATCAGTCTTAAATTCTGGAAATCTAAAAAAACTTGACATTATATAGTTAGTCTTTTTATTTTTTTACACTACAATTATACAATAGAAATATTTAAAAATCAACTTTTCTTAATTTTTTTTTAATTAATTTGAAAAATTCTTGTAAATAAAAAACAACCAAACTTCACTTTACAAGTAAAAGAATGATTGCTTTATTTATTACTTTAAACTATTTTATTTATTTTGGTTTCTAAGTTCTTCGGGTTTTTGTGATAGTCCAGTTGATGGCCCTGTTTCCGGTAATTCTACCGCTGTTTCTTCTTCTGTTCCACCAAGTGTGTTCAAGTTTGATAATGTTGTGTTTAATTTACCAAGTAATACGTCGATATTTTCTGCTGTTAAAACTATTTTTTCTCCATTGGCTGTTTTCTTGACTACAAATTTTGTGACATTTTTTGATTTTGGCTTGTCTTTTGCCTCGAGTTCCTGTTTAAATCTGTCATCAACTGACATTGAATGAGAACCGTTTCCTGAAAAAGTTTCCTGCGTCATTTTTTTGAAGACTTGTAAAAATACTTTTTCTACATCCACATTTGTTACTTCCACAGTTACAATCGTTGTTTCATCATCCTGTTTTTCTGTTTTAACAATTTTATATTCAAGATTTTTTAATAATGTTTTAAAAAGCAGTTCCTGAATCTTGTTGTTATACTTAACATCCAAATTCCCCTCAAAACTGTCATCAATCGCATATTTTGCCGCCTCTTTCATTTTTTCAGCTTTTACATTGTCAATAAATTTTGATACTGTCTTATCAGGCCCTGATCCACAGCTGACTATGCACAAAAGCATAAAGATTCCTAATAGTATTTTTTTCATCTATAACTCCCTTCTCTCTCTATTTATGATATTTTTTATTATCTGTTATTTATTCTACATCATTTGAATTAATAAGTCAAGGAAGTTTTGAAATTTTGGTAAATAGCCACAGATAAATTTATTCTCCTGTTATTTTTTCAATTCCTTTTCCAATTTTTTCACTCTTTTTACAAGTTCAGGTACTTTTCCCATCGCCATTTTCACTCTCAAGTCCTCCATATGCTCACGAAGCGGATAACCTGACATTTGCTTACCATCTGGCACATCATTAGTAACTCCAGATTTTGCAGCAATTACTACATTGTTTCCAATTCTAAGGTGTCCTGCCACTCCAACTTGTCCTGCAAGAGTTGAATTGTCTCCCACTTCCACACTTCCAGAAATACCAGTTTGAGCTACAATCAGACAATTTTCACCAATAATGTCATTATGGGCAATGTGGACAAGATTATCAATTTTTGTGCCTTTCTTAATAATTGTATCTCCAATCGCACCTCTATCAACACAGGAATTTGCTCCAATTTCAACTTCTTCTCCCAAGATTACATGCCCAATTTGCTCAATTTTCACATTGTTTCCATTAATTTTTACAAATCCAAACCCATCAGAGCCTATCACAGCTCCCGGCTGCAAAATCGTACCTCTTCCAACTTTGGAAAATTCACGTATTGTAACATTTGAATAAATTATGCAGTCATCCCCAATTTCAGTCCCTTCAAAAATTGACACATTTGGATAAATAATGGTATTTTTACCAATTTTTACATTATGCCCAATGTAAGTGTTTATTTTTGACACATTTGCAGTCTTGTCAATTTGTGCAGAATTTTCCATCTGATTTTCAAATGGCTGTAATTTTGGCTTGAAATAATTTAATAGTATCGGCATTAATTCCCTTGGATTGCCCTTTACAATAATAAAAGTTTTATTTGCAGGCAAATTTGGCAAATCAGGCACAATTACAGCACCTGCATTACATTTATCCATATTTTTCAACATTTTCTCATCTGCAGCAAAAGTTAATTCCTTCTCAGTTGAATGAAAAAACGGAGCAAGTCTTGTAAAACTCAATTCATCGTTTCCTCTGATTTCTCCATTTATTAATTTTGCAATTTCTTTAATATCATACATTTTGGATCTCTCCTTCTTTATTTTTTATAAAATTATAGGGATGAAATTAATCACCCCCTATAATTATTTAATTTATATTTTAATTAGTCTAAAAAAACTAGAATGATTGTCCAAAGCTAAAGTAGAATTTACCTTTATCTTTTTTCTCACCTTTTTTCTCAGGATCCATTGGCCAACCATAGTCAAATCTTAACGGCCCAATTGGTGTATTCAATCTTACCCCGATTCCGTAACCTTTCTTAAGATCTTTGAAGTCATGAGCATCTTTTCTGTTTGGCTTGTAGATTTTTTTACCAGTACGAGGATCTCTTGACTCATTTTGCCAAGCGTTTCCTATATCAAAGAATGCCACTAACTGTAATGTGTCATTAATTTTTGTTCTATTTTCAATAGTCGCATGGAATTTATCAAATCCATCAAATGCACTATATTCATATCCACGAACTGATTCCGCTCCACCAATACTGAATCTCAAGGCTTCTGGAGTTCCGCTTCCTGTTGTTCCCCAAGCCGCTCTATATGCCATTATATTCTTATCACCAAAAAAAGTCGGATGATAAGCTCTTAAATCTGTTTCAAACTGATCGTATTTTCTAGGATCTTTTATAAGTTCTCCTCTTTCATATGACATTGTTGCATAAAATCCTTTTGTAGGACTGAACTTGTTATCTCTTGTATCAAGGGTAAATGTTGGCCCCATTGCGAATAATTTATATTTATCATTTACTTTTTTATTTGCAAACAATTCCTTATAATTATCGTATCTTGCAGAGAAACTTACACCAATATCCTTACTCAGTCCTTTACCAATTGTCCAACGAGTTCCAATTTTCTTAACTTTTTCCACTTCATCTGAATCAGCATTATCGTCTACAGATTGAGTCCAGTAGAATGATCCTCCAAACTGAATCTGCTCTGTTCCTTTCAACCAAGGCTCAAACCATCTAAGTTCAAATGTCTTGTCCCCTTTATTTGAAGCTGAAAGTGTAGCCGATGCATCTTGTCCTCTTCCTAAGAAGTTTGAATCTGATAATTTAAGTTCCCCTACTAATCCAACTGAAGTCCCATAAGAAATACTTCCATTAATTGTAGTAGTTGGACGTTCTTCCACAAGCAGTTTTATAACTCTTGCATTTGGATCATCTTCTTTTCCTTCAATAGATGGCACTATCTTAGTGAACATACCTGTTCTATAAAGTTCTTTTACTGTATTTTCTATATTTTTCTCTTGGAAAATTTGTCCTGGTTTTAATTCCAAATATCTTTCAAACACATAAGGTTTTGTTCTTAAAGTAGAACGTCTTGATGACTGTCTTTCGTTATCATTTTTCTCTGGTGCTTTCTCAAATTCAATAGAATCAACAACCCCTTCTGTTAATCCAATATTTACATCTCCTTCATTTGAAACATTTATTGAGTCAATTCTTACAAGGGAATATCCATTTTTGGCATATAATTTAAGAATTCCATTATCATCTGGATTTAATAAATTACCATTTAAGATTTCTCCTCTTTTTATACCCAATGCTTTTTCCAGTTCTTCAGATTTGTAAAGAGTATTACCTTCAAAATTTATACTTTGTATATCTGGATTTTCCTTAACTTGGTAAACTACTGAAACAGTATTGTCAACTTTTCTGTCAATTTTTGGCTCAACTGTTGAGAAATATCCTGATTTAAATATTTTTTGTGCTCCATCAATTGCTTTTTGAGGTATGAAAACATCTCCCGCCTTGATTGGCAAGTCTTTTAAGTAATCTTCTTTATTACGTTTCTTTGTACCTTCAATATCTACATTTGCTACTGTATATTCTGTTTCTTTTTGCATTTCTTCCTGTATTTGCTGCTTTTGCAGAACTGCTCCCGCATTTTCCACTTCTGCAACTTGAACTTCTATATTTACATTATTCCCTCTTATTTTAGGAATAACATTAACTTCTGATACATATCCCAATCTCTTAAGTGCCAGATAAATGTCACTCAAAGTTTTATTTGAATAGTTATCTCCTGATTTTACAGGCATTTTAGACATAAGAAGTTCTGGCGAAATTTCCTTTAATTGAGAAAATTCAATTGTTCCAACTTTTAGATCTTCTCTTGCCTGTTCCTGAGCTTCAAAAATATTGTTATTTCTTCCTCTTCTTCTGTTTCTTGCTGTTTCCTTTTTCTTTTCTTTTTTTCTTTTTTTCTTCACTTTATCTGATAATTGATTAGCCATGTCAATTTCTTCTTGACTATATCTGATTTTAACGTCTGATATTTCATCATTTTGCACTTCATTTCCTGTAGCACTATTTGTATTATCAGCTAATTCTTTTCCAATTATCCCTCTTTTTTCTTCAGCTTGCGACAAATTATTTACAGATACGAATAATGTTACCGCAATAATCAAAGCATAAACCTTGTTTTTTACTTTTAGTTTTGACATCTTTCCTCCTATTTTTTTAATGTATCAAGTTTTTTCTTCTTAAATATTTTTCTTAAAATATCTCCAAGTGTATTGCCTCTTGTTGAAAAATCTATTCCGAAGTAATAATTCACTCTTGCTCCATTACTTAAACTTGCACTTGTTCTGCTTTTGTTTATACTCTCTCCTCCAAGCCGCAAATCTAATCCGTTTGTAACATTATAGCTAAGCCATGCGTTATATCCCATTGGAATTTTTTCCTCAGATTTTGAAGTCTGATATGGAAATTTGAATGAAGCATTCCAGAATAATTTATCCTTGTAGATATTATCCTGAACTGTAACTGTTGTTGCTGCACTGTATTCCCCAGTCTTATTTGAATGATTAACATTCGTTGAAACAGCAAATTTTGATATTCCCAGTACGTCTTTAATTTTACCAGTTACTGACGAAAAAAGCAACTCATTTAATGCACTATTGACTAAAGAACTTGCAACTACCACTCCATCAGCCGAGTTTTCCTCAGTAGTTCCTGGTTTTCTTTCACCATTTCCGACTACAGTATTAAATGCAAGCAATGATACAATTTCTTCTTTTGTCTTTCCTGATGAAGACGAAAATTTAATGTCTGGTTTACTTACATTTCCAGTTACATTTATTTCTATTCTATCTCCATTTACCACTGTGCTTGCATCAAATATGACAAATGGATCTGATATTGATGAGGATGAACCATTGGTAGACGGTAAAAATCTTATTTCAGCACCATCTATTTTAAAGTCATTTCCATTTACAGAAAATGAACCTCTTGTAATCGCATATTGTCCATCTATTCCAATTTCCCCACCAGAATATGAAACTTCAGAAGCACCCTTTATTGTTCCTTTTATATTTCGCACAATACTTACATTTGGAATATTTATTTTAACATTACTTCCAGTTCGTACATTCAAATTAACTGTATATTGTTTTAATATTTTATCAATTACTTCTTCCACAATTCCTTCAACGACAGTTTTATCTTGAGCTTTTTTAGCTTTTGCCTCCTCTGATAAATTTTCTGTTTCGGATTTGGAATTAAAGTTTGGTATTTCACGCACTTCCGCATCGCTTACAACCAAATCTCCAAACAGCCTGTTTTCTGTAAATATAAGATTTCCCGTAAGTGCAAAGTCAATTCCTTTTCCATAATGCAGTCCAACTTTATCAAGTGCCGCATTCAATTCAAATTTTCCTAACTCCAGCCGTTTTGTCTGCATAAAATTAGCAGGAATCGTTGGAACATCCAAATCTCCTGTAACTTTAAAAGTCCCGCCATTATATCCACCATCCAGCCTATTTACCACAAGTTTATTATTTTTTAAATCAATATTGGCATTTACATTGTCTACAAGTGTTGACTTATCCTTTGTCTTATAGTTAAAATTATCCAATAAAATATGTCCTGACGTAGAACTATTTGAAAAAATCGTATCTATATTTGCAATACCGCTTGCCTGCTGAACATCCTTATTAACTCCTAAAAAGTCTAAATTAAAGTCTTTTGCAAGCATTGAAACATTATATTGTATAGGTGCAAACTGAACATATCCGTTTAATAAAAGTGGATTATTTTCATATTCCAGATAAAACTGTCCTATA
This sequence comes from Leptotrichia trevisanii DSM 22070, assembly GCF_000482505.1. Classification (NCBI taxonomy): domain Bacteria; kingdom Fusobacteriati; phylum Fusobacteriota; class Fusobacteriia; order Fusobacteriales; family Leptotrichiaceae; genus Leptotrichia; species Leptotrichia trevisanii. The sequence goes on along the minus strand of NZ_AXVL01000042.1, from coordinate 11,623 downwards.
TTCAAGGCTTTCTCATTGGCCTGCAAATCAATATCAACTTTATTCACAGGAAAACCACTAAGTTTTATTTCATCCGCCTGAATTTGAAGTCCAGTTGTAAAATTCTCAAAACTTCCACGATACATGAATCCAATGTTTATATCCCCGCTGTATCCCTTATTTTTCAAATCCTGAACTGAATCAAGTGAAAACTTCTGTTTTTCCAGACGATAATCAATATCTACATTTGCCAAATCAAATTTAGTCTGTGTTTCAAACAATGTTTCGTCATTATCTCCAACAAATTTAAGTTTCTGCAAATCAAATGTTCCGTATTTGAATAATTTATCTATATTTCCATTGGAATATTCAAGCTCTGCAACAATATGTGGAATTTTATAAGTTTTAAAACTCATATTTCCAAGAATTACCTGCCCTGCCAGACTAAAATTATTCAAATCTCCCTTTAAACTAAGATCTGATCTTGTTCCAAAAGTCAAGTCCTTCATTTTCAGAAGTTTAGGAATGTCAGGCTCATTTAAGCTAATTCCAATATCTGAAATACCAGTCTTCAAGTCATACGTCCCATACAGGCTGTTTTCACGCAAAGTTACATCTTCAAAGTTTATAATCCCGTTCTTTATGCTAAGACGTGCATTTGTGTCACCTACATAATTTGAATTTATTGACGTTATTGCAGATGGCATTGTTATTGATCCCGAAAGTTTGTCTATTGTTCCCGATAAATTTGCATCCAATGTTCCAACTTTCAAATTAACCTTTGGCCCAGAAGTATTGTAGAGCATATAATCCCTTAATCCTGCATTTACATCCATTTTCCCAGTTTTCATATCAAATTTACCACTCGCATGCAGATTTTCATTTTGAATACTTGCGATATTTACGACATTATCTTTGATTCTCAAGTTTCCACTAACGTTTTTAAGCCTCTGATAACCAAACCACAGTTCATCCATATTTGTATTAACCGTTATGTCCATATTTGTCAAATCGTTAATTTTACCACTTGCATGCAGTTTTTCGTATTCTCCGATATATTCTCCATAAGGGCTGTAAAGTTTATATGTTCCAGAAATTTTATTCCCATTTCCACTAATTTTCGCCGTAAGCGTTGCAGGCAACTTTGCCTTGTCCAAACCTTTGAAATTGTAGCCATTTACCCTTAGCAGTTTTGCGATATCTACACTTTTAGGTAAGTTCAATGAATATGAATGTTTCATATCTGAAGTTGTAGTTCCCGAGATATTTACCACTCCACCGCCTTTTATTCCAGCTGTTCCATTTATACTGTAATTTCCGTTATGTATTTTTATTTTAGCATTTACAGTATTTACAAACGGCACTGACAAATCTTTTATTTTTGCGTTAATTTGCCCGGAACGAAGTATATTTTTCTCATTAAATTTTACAATCAGGTTATCGACGTCAGGATTTATTGTGTAACTTTTTCCACCATAATTCACAGTAAAATAGCCATTACTTCTGGCATTTACCACTACTGTCTGTGTTTTCGGATTTACTGTATATCTTCCATTTACAACTTTAGATCTTACTGTTCCTGTTACAATATTTTTAGGTGAAATTTCAGCACTTCCTGTAATTGTCTTGATACTGAAATCCGAGCCTAGATTATTTAAGACATAGTCTCCTGTCCCGTTTTTCTTTTTCAAGTCATACACAAATTTTGGAACTTTAACATCTTCATTAACTTTAAATCCTGAAAACTCCTCATTAAACACAAACGATGTATCAGTCAAAGTCAGTTTTTCATCTGCAATTTTCATTGAAGTTTTTATATTCTGAAAATTATAGTTTGAAATTTTTATATTATCCGACGAAAATTTTCCATCAAGTACAGTTTTTTTCTTTTTTGTATCGACATTTACTTCAAGATTTCCAGTAACGTTACCTTGTGCCATAAATTTACTATCTTTAATTATTTTATATCTTGCAACTTCTTCAAAAGGCAATTTATCCGTAACAAGTTTTAAATTCAGTTTCTGATTTTTGACAAGATAATTCAATACCAGGGATACTGGACTTCCACTCAGCTTTGTATTGGCATTTACTGTGATTTTGTCCTTTTTCAAGTCAATTAAAGCATTTGCCCCTTCAATATCGCCATCCAAATCAACGTATTTAAGTTTTCCATTTCGGATTTTCAGATTTCCAAGAGCATACGTTGCCTTTTTGACTTTGTCATTTTCCAATTTAAGCACACCGTTTAATACGCCACCTTTTGCAGTAATCATTTCAAGCGGCACATACTGTCCCAGTTCCTCTGTTATCCCGACATTTTCAAAACTGAAATTCAGACGAAATTCCTTTCTCCTGTCATCACTGTTCTTCATTTTATCAAACATCGAATAAATAGACTGCTTCGACTTTACAAGCTGTTTCAATTCAATTTTTAACGTTTCCACTGTCCCGTCTTGATTTTTATTTCCCACACCTTTAGCAAAAAGTGAAAATCCACGAGATTTTGCAGTTTCCAGCCGTCCATTCACTTTTATCAATTTTTTCGATATTTTCTTAGCAAAACTTATGTCTGTATAATTCAAAGTCGCATTATGAATATGAAGTTTACCAATCCTGCTCGTTGGATCATACATCTTTGGTTTTTGGGGCTGTGGCTTTATTACGTGAAAAATATTAAAATCATTATTTTTTCTACGCTCCAAATTTACAGTCCCATTGTAAATATCAATCCTGTTAAGCCGTGTCGGCATAAGCAGACTTAATCCAGCCGTAGTCCTTTTTCCGTCAATAACTACATTTCCAGCCATATCCTTGACTTTCAGATTATCAATTTGAAGTTTATTGAATCCTATCAATTTAACTGTCTTAAATTCAACATTCAGTCCACTACTTTTCAAAATCGAAGTCAGCATACCCTTAAAGTTCTTTGTAGAAATATAAAACTTTAACGCAAATAAAGACATTAGAAGAAAAATAAATACAATTAAAGATTTCTTTATGTATTTCATCTCACGCTTTTTACCTCCTCTTCTCTTATTTTGAAAAGGATAATTATTTTCATTGTCCTAATTTTCCATTTTTTTTATGTTTCCTTTAAATTTTTACACTCAAAAGAAATTATCCTTTTTATTTTATCATAATTTTACATAAAAATCTATTATTATATATGTTTTTTTGACTTAGAATTATTTTTTTAATTTTATTTAAAAATAAAAGAGCTATCTCAAACTTCAAGATAACTCTAAAATTCTTAATTTGTTGCAATATTTTTATATTTTTTTCACTCTGAACAGTGGCTGCCCGTATTCCACTTTTTGCTCATTACTTACTAATACAGCCTCTATTTCACAGTCAAAGTCGCAGTTTATTTCGTTCATCAGTTTCATTGCTTCTACGATACAGACTGGCTGCCCTTTTTTCACCGTGTCGCCTACACGCACGAATGCAGGAGTTTCTGGAGAAGCTGCTGAATAGAAAGTTCCTACAATTGGTGAAGTGATAAAACTTTCTTCATCTGATTCTTCCACAATTTCTGTCTTTCTTTCTATATTTTTGGGAACATTCTGAATTTCTGCATTATTTTCACGCTTTAAATTGATTTTTAAATTACCTTCTTCTACTGTAATTTCTTTAAGCGTTGATTTTTCTATAATTTCTACTAATTTTTCAATTTGTTCTAAATCCATTTTAATTTTCCTTTCTGAAAAATATGCTCAAATTTTCTTAAAAATTAAACTGTAAAATGATAATTCAAGAGATTGAGCTTAAATAGTCTTAACCTTTGCAATAATTACTCAAATAACGTCTCAAGCCTTTTGGACACAGCTCTTACATCCAGCACTTCCTTGCAAGGTGCATGAATTTTTTTTCTAAACTGAGTAAATTCATTCATTTCTTCGATTAGAAGATTTTGTGCTTCTTTAACACTGATTGCCCTGAAACGGATTTTGTGATCCGCCTTTCTTTGTACTAACTTTGGCAAATCCACCGTTGCGACTGTCGCTATTTTTGGATACCCGCCTGTTGTCTGCCTATCTGCCAGTAAAATAATCGGCTTTCCGTGTGCAGGAACCTGTATCGCTCCCAATGCTATTCCATCTGATATTATATCAGCTGACTCCTTATGAGCAATATACGGCCCTTCTATCCGACATCCCATTCTGTCAAAGTCATTTGTGATTGTAAATTCGCTGTTTAAAAATGTTTCCTTCCCTTCTTTTGTGAATAGATTATCTTGCGGCCCCATTATCACACGGATTACTTCATCTTCCTGATTAAATTCGTCCAAGTTAAGTGTTCTTGATAAAAAATATGGCAGGTATCGGCGTCTTATCCTAAAGGAAATATAATCTCCCTCTTTCAAATTACGTCCTTTAAAACCGCCAATTCCACATTTCATATTTGTAGAACGGCTTCCCATTATTACAGCAATATTTAAGTAGCATGAAAAAGCTATGTAGCCTCGTACTCCTGTTCTAGCCCCTTGAAATTCCAGCACATCCCCTTTATTAATATAAATCGCTGTATACATTGGAGCAGGCTTTTTATTAATTAATGGCTGAAAATCACCACCTGTTATTGCAATTATTGTTTCACTCGTAAATTCAAGTGTCGGCCCAATCATTGTAAATTCAAGTACAGCCTCGTTTTCAGGATTGTCAATAAGCATATTTGCAATTTTAAAGGAACGTACATCCATAACTCCAGATGTTCCGAAACCTTGACTTTGATACCCTGTTCTCCCAATATCCTGAACAGTTGTCAAAAGTCCGCCTTTTAATACACGAAATCCCATTATTTCACCTCCTCTGTATGTACAACACACTCATATTTACCCTCATTCACTTCTTTTTCAATTTTTTCAAATTCTTCTTCTGAAATTGGCACAAAACGTATATAATCTCCTGCTTCAAACAAAATTGGATCTTTTCTGTCAGAATCATACGATTTTACTGGCGTTTTTCCCAGCAATTGCCATCCTCCTGGTGATTCCAGCGGATAAATCCCAGTTTGAGCCCCACCAATTCCCACACTTCCAGCAGGAATCTTTATTCTCGGATTAGCCAGTCTTGGTGTATGAATTCTCTCATCAAGTCCGCCTAGATACGAAAATCCCGGTAAAAATCCAAGCATATAAATCAAATAATCCTTTGAGCTGTGAATTTTTATAACTTCTTCAACCGAAATACCTGCATTTTTAGCAATAAATTCCAAATCTGGCCCATATTCTCCGCCATAACAGACTGGTATTTCATATACTTTTTTAGTTTTTGACTTCGTATCCAAGTTTAATTTCATTATTTTATTCACTCTGTTTAACAATTTCCCATACGTGATAACTCGTGGATCATAATGAATAAGGAGCGAGCAGAATGCTGGTGTCATATCCATCACTCCTTCTATATGCTGTTCCTTTAGCAGATGTGCAAGTGAAGTAATTTTTCCATTTATTTCAGGCGATATAGCTTTTGGGAATTCAATTAAAATGGCTGAATCCCCTTCAGGAAGTATTTTTACATCTTCCAACTGTTTCCCCATCATTCTTATACCTTCTTTCTGTCTTAACTAAATAATTTTGTCAAACTTCCTAACGACACTATTCCCAAGTACGCTGTAATTACTACGACGATTATTCCCAATATCAGCAATACTTTCGGATGTTTATAACTTTCTCCCATAATTGATTTTTTTTGTGAAGCAATTAGACAAATTCCCAAAGTTACCGGCAAAATCAATCCATTTAATGAACCTGCTAAAATTAACAATGTAGCAGGATTTCCGGCAATTGCCATAATAATTGTAGAAATGACAATAAATCCTATTATTACCCATTTTTCGTGTTTTTCAATATTTTTGTTAAATGTCTTCAAGAAAGATACAGACGTGTATGCCGCCCCAACGATAGAAGTAATTGCCGCACTTAGCAGAACTAACCCAAAAAATCTATACCCAATTTCTCCAGCTCCCTTACGGAAAGCATCTGCCGCAGGATTTTCAGCCGCCAAAGCAATACCTTTAACTACCACTCCCAACACCGCTAAAAATAAAAGAATTCTCACAAGTGTAGCAATTCCTATTCCCATAATTGAACTTCTATTGATTTCATCCAGATTTTCCTCTTTTGTAATTTTTGCATCAATCAGTCTATGTGCTCCTGAAAAAGTAATATATCCTCCAACAGTTCCCCCAAGAAGCGTCAAAATTGCAGGAATCAAATTTTTCATACTTTCACTTGGTAAAAAAGTATCTTTAACAGCTAATCCTATAGGTGGTTTTACAATTAAGATAACGATAAATATTACAATTATCATACATCCACCAAGCACTTTTGTAAGTGTATCCATAGCCTTCGTTGCATTTTTCAACAAAAATATCGCTATTGCAACACCGCCGGAAATAAAGTATCCAGCCATTTTAGGAATACCAAGCAAGGCATTAAAACCTAACGCACCACCACCAACATTTCCAATATTAAATACAAGTCCACCTAACGCCACAAGAAACGCTACAAAATACCCAAGTCCCGGCAACAGCCTATTTGCCACATCTTGCCCACGTAACTCACTTACACACAGGACACGCCACACATTCAGCTGTACAATCATCGCAAGCAAAACAGACACCAATATTACAAACCCAAAATTTGCCTTCACATCATTCGTAAATTTAGCCGTCTGCACCAAAAATCCTGGCCCAATAGCAGATGTCGCCATAATAAACGCCGCTCCTATCAGCACACTGCTATTCTTAGCCTTTTTCTCTACACCATTTTTACTCATAGTTTTTACCACCTTTACTAAAATTTTCCCTTCAATCCAATTCTCACGTTTATTCGTTCTAAAATTTGAGTTTTTAATGTGAAATTGATTTCAGAATACTTATCTATGCTATAATTATAGTATATAAATAATATATTGTCAAAGGTTTAATCATATATCTTTTATATGTTTTGTTAGTTTTTTATAATGCTTAAATTTATATAAAATTTTATCTACATTATCAAGTATATTTATAAAAATCTATATAATAAATAATTTTGTAATCAAAATAAATTTGTTGACTTTTTATATAACACGTGTTATATTATTGTGTACTTAGATTTTTATTATTAAATTTGAAAGTATAAAAATAAATTATTAGAGCAAAAAGGAGAGTTTTTATGAAATTAAAAATAGCAATTATGTCAATTTTAACTGCAATTTTCGCAAATGCAGCAAGTATCGACTATTTATCAAATAACTCAGCATCATACTTCCAAAATCCATCCCAAACTGGACAAATTTCTGTGGAAGGTGTATTTTACAACCCGGCGGGAACTGCATTTTTAGATGACGGAACTTATATAAATGCAAACTTACAAAATTCATTAATTGAAGAATCAATGACATTGAAGGGAAAAAAATTCAAATCAGACAGATATGCAGGAGCACCATCTTTTAACCTTTTACACAAAAAAGACAACTATTCACTTTTTGGAAATTTAAGTGTTATCGCAGGTGGAGCAACTCTACGTTATAAAAGCGGAGTAGCAGGAATTGAGCTGGCTGGTGAAACTTTTAATAACTTAACAGGCGGCAGACTTGGTGCAACTGTTGTAAAAAGCCGTTTTACAGGACAAAACCGTTATTATCAGCTAATGCTTGGTGGAGCATATAAAATTAACGACAATTTCTCAATGTCTGGAGGAGTAAAATATGTTTACGCCCACAGAAAATTAGATGGAGAAGCTCAATATGGCTACAATTCACGTGTAGGTGCCGCAATTGGACTTAGTAAAAATTATTTAACAATGAACTCAAAAAGGGATGCCAAAGGTATCGGAGCAGTTATCGGCTTTGACTACAAACCTACTGACACTCTAAACTTTGCAGTAAAATACGAAACTCCTGTAAAATTAAAATTCAAGTCAAAAGCAGAGGAAAACAACAAAATGTTATTCAGAGGACGTTCTCTTGGAATTTCATTCTTCTATCCTGAATATGCAGACGGTGTACATTCAAGACGTGACTTGCCAGGAGTTCTGGCATTAGGAGTATCAAAGGACATTGATAAATGGACTCTTTCAAGCGGATACACACATTACTTCAACAAAGCCGCAAAAATGGACAGATTTAAATATAACGATGGATACGAAATAAACTTTGGAGTAGATTACAGAATAAACGACAAATTTACTTGGCACGCTGGATTCAATTACGCAGACACAGGTGCCAAAAGAGAATCATTCTCTGATGTGGAATACGCAATAAACTCGCAAATTTATGCAACAGGATTAACATACAAACCAACAGAATCTTCAGAATGGAAATTTGGAATTGCCCACGTAAATTACAACTCTTCCAACGGAAAACGTGAACAAACTTCACTTCCAGGAATCCACATTGATAAATCAAAAGTAAAATACGACAAGAACATAAACGTATTCACACTTGGTTACACACATAAATTCTAATTTCAAAAAATTTATCAATTTTATAAAAACTTTAAAGGCAAACTAAAAAAATTTGTTTTTAAAGTTTTTTTATTGTATAATCTATTTAAAATCTATTTTTCTAAAATCATCAATTAAATTATTTTCTAAATTTTTTTAATTATTTTAGTTAATAAAAATTTTTCTATTAATTTATATTTTACGTAAAGGGGATCAGTCGCCATCCCCTTTACAATCCCAGCTCGTCTAAGCATTTTTTTGAAATAAAATTGAAACTCGCTTTTTAACAAAAGTTATTATTAACGCTTAAACTGATTATAACTTAAAGGTTTTGAAAAAGCTCAGACAGTCAATTTCATTCCAAAAAAATCACGACAATTTTTAGTTTAATTATAATGGTTAATTTAACTAAAACAAAAATCTCAGAAATTTATAACAAATATTATTTTTAACAAATTTTGATTAATTTCCATTAAAAAAGTTTAAATTATAACAAAATAAACTTTTTTTATTTTAATAAATCGACGGAGCTTTTATTTGTTCAACTACGACTGTTTGACGACTGTAAGGAGGAGTTTCGGAGTTGGGCAAATAAAAGTCGTAGTCTAGCCATAGGTGCAGGATTTGCGGCAATGAGCAATCCTGCGAAAATATAAAGAGAAGGAGCATAATAAAAATAGTAAAAATCGTTATTAACAAAAAAACTGAAGAAAATTTAGAAAATAACTTAATTGAATATTTAGAAAAAATTTATATAATTAAATAAATAAAGAAAGGAAAAAAGATGATTTTTTTAGATAAGACTATTTTATATTTGACACAAAATATTGAAAAACCACGTGAAATAATCGAAGAAGATCTGGAATTTGTAATAAAGCAAAGTATTTTGAACTATTTAGTAAATGAAAAAGGAATTGATATTAATGAACTTTCTGATTTGAATGTGACACTTGTTATAGATTTTGAAGATGATTCGGCTAATAATCGTAAAAAGATGGTTGTGGAGGAATATATGTTTGAAGTTAATCATAAAAATAGTCCGTTAGTACGAACTTTTAGGCTTGGAAATGATAATGAGCATTATGTCCGAAATGATTTAAGGGAACTGGAAAATGAAATTGATGTGTTTAAAAATGGGATTGGTATTCCAACAAAAAATAATTAAGTAAAAATAATTTACAAGTTGATGAAGTTTTCTGAGTGCCATGGCGGCACTCCAAAAATTTCACTTATTTTAATAACTATGTTTGATAACTTACATTTTTTCCATAACAAGCAGTCATAATTTCTTGCAAAGTAATATTTCTTTCATTACATCTCTAATCTAATAATAAATATTGCTTAAAAATTGTAACTATTTATCAAGTTATTGTACATACACTCCAAAATCTTTATTATCAACAAGAATTTCGATATTCCGCTTTTTATTTAACTCTGGATAAATTTCTGTCAAGAACCATTTTACAAGCTCCTCATCCCGCTCTACTTTTGTATCATTATTTACAAATACACTAAGTGCAATTTCGTTAAAATACTCCTGAGCAAGCTCTATATCACGCAAAATCATTTCCTTTGTCTGCCCTTTTATACAAATCATAAAAAGCCCCATTTTATATTCTTTTTTTATTTTTTCCAAAACTTTATTATTTATAACAAAATTTTTTGTAAGCACTTTTGTACGAAATTCATTATCAAAAGTTTCCATTCCAATAGCAAACCGCACTTCCTGCTCACTAAAATATTCTCTAATTTCATTAAGCCTATTTATATACCCAAAATATGCTTCAAAATATAATATTTTTATATTTTTCTCACGACAAACTTCCTTAATTTTAGAAAGCGTAAAATCATTAAGCTCAAAGACAGAGCCAGAATTTATAACCTGCAAGGCTCCTTTTTCACCAGTAATCTGATTAATCGCCTCCAGATTTACCCTGTTCATTTCCTCTTCATCATCTGTATTGTCCAAAATATAATTACAAAACGCACATTTTCCGTATGCACAGCTAAATCCCTTTAAAAGCACTATTTCTCTAGGATTTTTTTCTTTTATTACACTATATCTTATCATTTTTATTCCTTTTTATTAATCTTCATTTACTTTTCCGTTATTTTTCCAAATTGTTGCAATATACACAAATGGAGTATCCAATAGCGAAATTATTACTTTTAGAAAATATGTAGAAAATATAATCACAATTATTTCTTTCATTGAATAAACACCTAAAAATGCCATAAATGAAAATACTATATTATCAAGTATCTGGCTTAACATCGTACTTGCATTATTTCTGATCCATATATCTTTAAAACTTGGACGTAATTTTCTTATTACTTGATAGGACCAGATGTCGAAGGCTTGTGAGGCTGCAAATCCTGTTACACTTGCTATTGCCAGTCTTGGCATAAATCCAAACACCTGACTTAAAGCACCTTGCATAGTATCCGATGGTGCAACCTGTATTTTTAAAACAATTTGCATAATAAACGTTGTAAACAGCATTGAGGCAAATCCAAGTGAAACTACTTTTCTGGCATACTTTTTCCCTTCATTCTCTGAAAGAATATCTGATGCCAGATAAATCCCTCCAAATGCAATGTTTCCCATAGTCGTATCCACACCAAACAATGTCATCATTTTCCCAACCTGAATATTTGCAATAACTATTGAAAGCGGCACAATCGAAAGCAATCCAGCCTTCCCCCAAAACTTGTAAGCCAAAATAACTGCTGTAAAATTAAGTAACAGGTATCCCAACCACATTAATTCATTTACTCCAAACTGAAAATTTCTAAAAAATTCCAAAATTTTTTCCTCCTTATAATTTTTTTTATTTATTAAATTTTCCCTATTTTTCAGACAAATAAAAAACACATACTATCCTTTTGAATAATACGTGTTTCCAAAAGGTTTTTTTTAGAGATGGATTTTCCCAAACATCATTATATTTTTTATTACTATTATTTATAGTTATTTTTATTGGTTTTTATTATACAAGCATTTAGCAAAAAATGCAAGAAAATAATAATTTTTTAAAAATTTGCCCCTTTTTTGCCCCCTAATTGATAAAATAAAAATTCTCTATCAACATTGCAAATACCAATAGAGAATCATGCAAACCTTTACAAATTCATTTTATCAAATCCTTACCAAAAAATCAAGGAGCGATAAATGAAAAATTTAAAAATCAAAAACTTAGATGAAAAAGATAT
>NZ_AXVL01000039.1 GCF_000482505.1 Leptotrichia trevisanii DSM 22070 | reverse complement strand
TTGAAAAAGATTTACAAAAATCATTTTAAGGCGTTTAAGGAGAAATAAAATGGCAGAATTAAAAGAAGGTATTTTGAAACTTTTAAAAGAACACTATGGAATGACTGACAACGAAGCAGAAGAATATTACAAGGAACAATTTGAAATAGTAAAGAAAACAGCAGTAAAAGAAGAAGTGGAATGGTTAAGGCGAGAATGTATGGATGTACTGGAAGAAGTAAACAAAACAGGGAAAGTTCCTAAACTTATATTTTAAAGTTCAGTCGCAGAAAGTCGTTTTGGCTGAGATAATATGTAAGAATGTAGTGTTTAAAAGGAAAAACGGCAGTCACGTAAAGTCGTTTTTATTAGAGAAAGGTTAGGAGGAGAAATGGAATATAGAATTTTAGAAGATTATAATGTATGTAAATTTGTTTTTACTAAACAAGATATGGTAGCAGAAAGTGTTTTGTACAAATATGAAAGTTATAAAAAAAGAACAGTAATTTGTTGCTCTGTCCAAAGTGGTTGCACGGTGGGCTGTACTTTTTGTGGAACAGGAAAAAGATTTATTAGAAGTTTAACATCAGATGAAATTGTTGAACAAGTAAAAATAGTTATAAATAATAAAGTATTAAATGAAATTAAAAATACAAATGAAATTGAAAAATTTCAAATTATGTTTATGAGTATGGGAGAGCCTTTCGATAATTATTATCAAGTTAAAGAAGCTATTGTTAAATTAAATAAATTATTTCCAAATGCTCAATTATTAATTTCAACAGTAGGTTTAAGAAAATATGAAGAATTAAATGATTTTATGAAATTATCAATAGAAATTAATAAAATTGGTTTACAATTTTCTATACATCAAGCAAATGAAGAAAAAAGAAACAAATTAATACCATATAAAAATAAATTAACATTAAGAGAAATTAAGGATTATGGAATAGAATGGTCCGAAAATACAGGACGTCCAGTTTATTTGAATTATTGCATAGACGGCAACAATATTTCAGATGAAGAAATAAATAGATTAAAGGATTTGTTTAGCAAAAAGCACTTTTATTTCACATTCAGTGTCATCTGTTCTCTTGATAAAAACAACAAATTAAAAGGAGTTTACAATGATATGAATATTATAAAATCGGTTTCTGAAAGTTTTATTGAAGAAGGTTATAATACTAGAATATTTGATCCAGCAGGACAAGATACAATTGGTGGTGGGTGCGGGCAATTGTGGTTTGTTCAAGATTGGATGAAAAATTATAAAAAGAAATAGGAGGAATTGAGATGAAAAAATTATTATTAGGAATTACAATTTTAGGATTGTTAGGAAGCTGTGCAAGATGGGAAGATAGTCAAAAAGATTGGGAGAGCGATACGAAAGGGTTAAAAAGGACAGTACAAATTTATACTCTTGACGGAAAATTGTTAAAGGAATACAAAGGGCTGATAAGGGTAAGAGATTCGGATGAGAGTGGTAGAATATCATTAAACTTAATAAGCGAAAATAATCGCAGAGTTACAATTGATAATGCGATTGTGATAACAGAGGAGGAATAAGAATGGATAAAGAAGTGGAACTGTTGGCTAAAAAAGTTATAACTATAAAAAAAGCGATAAGCAGAATTATTGGAAATATAACTATATTCTTAGTAGTTGTAAAACTGTTTAGGCTAATTCAGATTAGCTGGCTAATGACTTTTTTGCCTTGGATAACAACATTCTTGATATTTTTTGTAGTGAGAATTTTAGAACACGCTTTTGTTGGATACGCTTGTTTGAATCCAGAAGAAAAAGACAACGAAAAGATGTTTATTTTTTTCAGAAAAATTATAAAAGGATAGTGTACAAAAATTTTTAAAAGACTTGAAAATATTGATAAAATAAGGTATAATTAGGAGGTAAAATGAGTATAAGTAAAGAACTCAAAGAAATTAAAGATTTTTTAGAAAGTGAAAAAATAGGAAAAATCTTTATTGACAAAAGACCCAACGGGATTATATTAATAGAAACAACAGAAACTAAGAAATATCAAAGCAGAGTATGCAAAAAAGCAACCTGATTTCAAAAGTTTCAAATAACAATTGAATGAAGTATAAATATCGACGTACACAAAATGATGACCGTATTTATAAATTCGAGGAACTTAAAAGCCTTGATTTTATATATACGGTCTTTTTTTGTCTAAAAATCAAAGAAAGGGATAGCAGATGTTGATTGTATTATTGATTGCAAGTTTTGTTATTAATATAGCTGTAATATTAATACTATTTCAAATTATTTGTTATGAAATAAAAAAATACATAAAAGAAAGAATTGAAAGAGATTTGAAATTGCTGGATAAGTTGCAAGAGATAGGAAAAGATATAGACAGCGAGATAGATAGATTAAAGATAATGATATACGATAAGTATCTTGATAGGTGCAAAGAGGGGATGAGGAAGCAGAGAGAAGAAGATAGTAAGTTGAAAGCAGGTTTGATGAAAATAGAGAGAAAATACTCAAAGTAGCGAACTTTTGTGTTTAGAATAGGTATAAAAAAGTGAAAACAAAGAAAAAAATAATTAAAAGGTACTTCTGGAGAGGCAAAAAAGAGCGAACGGGTTCGAAGCCCCAGAAAAAATATGTACACTAATTTTTTCAAATTTCATTTCCGTTCCGAAGGAGGTGTTATGTTAATAAAAGAAAATCAAATAATAAAAGCGACAGAATTGGCTAAATTACTGGGAATAACAGATAGACACCTTCGGAATTTGGCTAATGAAGGAGTGATAAAAAAAACGGAAAAAGGTAAGTATTTGTTATTGGAAAGTGTTCGAGGATATATTGAGTATATAGAATCTAAAAATGATGTGGATTTGAATCTGAAAGATGAAAAAATCAAGGAAGAGATAAAGAAAATAAAAAAAGAAACTGAATTAAAAGATTTAAAAATCAAGGAAACTAAAAATCAATTACATTTAGCAACTATTGTCGAAAAAGTGATGACTGATATGCTTATGAATATTAAAGGGAAACTACTTTCTATATCTAGTAAGGTAGCGCCAGCTGTAATTGCAGCGGATAATCTTGGAGAAATTCAGGATGTTATTCAAGATGAAATATTTGAGGTTTTAGAGGAACTTAGCGAATATGATCCAGATATGTTTAAAAATAATAAAATTTTTGTAGAAAATGAGGAAGATATGGAAGTGAAAGTTGAAAGTGAAAAGAGAATTAGAGGAAGACCTAAAAAGAACAGTTAAATTATTTAAAAAAATTGCTTTGGTTTTAAAGCCACCGCCAAAATTAACAATTGATACTTGGGCGGATATGTATAGAGTTTTATCAACTAAAAGTTCAGCAATTCCTGGAAAATGGAAAACTGACAGAGTGCCATTTCAAAGAGAAGTAATGAGGGCAATTTCTGATAAAAATACAGAAAAAGTTGTAATGATGTATGGAGCTCAGTTATCAAAAACAGAAATTCTCATGAATACTGTTGGATATTTTATGGACTACGAACCTTCTCCGATTATGTTTTTAATGCCCACTAAAGATATGGCGGCTGATTTTTCGACAACAAGGCTCAATGATATGATTCAATCAACACCGCAACTTAGGAGCAAAGTAATCGAAAGCGCTGATGCCAGAGATACAAAAAGGCAAAAAGAATTTTCAGGCGGATATATTGTTTTAACTGGGACTAATTCAGCTTCAGAATTGGCAAGTAGGTCAATTAGGGTTTTATTAGCTGATGAAATTGACCGTTTCCCTAGAAGTGCTAAAAAAGAGGGAGACCCATTAAATCTGGCAATTGAAAGGGTCAAAACTTGGCCAAACAGTAAAATAGTTTTGACAAGTACACCAACAATCAAAGGCGGAAGTAGGATAGAACTTGAATATGAGAACAGCTCGAAAGATGAGTATTACATTCCTTGCCCAAAATGTGGTGAAATGCAAACTTTGAAGTGGGGAAATATTATTTTTGAAGATGTGTCACATAAATGCGAGAAATGTATGGAAACTTCAACAGAGTACGAGTGGAAACGAAACCTTATTAAAGGCGAATGGAGAAGCACCAATCCTGATGTAGACCCGCATGTTTCAAGAGGATTCCATGTATCAGAGTTATATAGTCCGTTTACTAAATGGGCTAGCATAATTCGTAAATTTAGAGCGGCAAAAGGTGATGAACAGCTTATGAAAGTATTTGTCAACACGGCTCTTGGGGAATGTTGGGAAGAAAAGGTTGAAAGATTTAATTTTGAGGAAATACAGGCAAGGGCTGAGGATTACGGAGAATATATAAACGAAGAAGAAGGTACGATAAATGATATTGAAATACCTGATAAAGTTACGGTATTGACTGCTGGTGTAGACGTTCAAGATGACAGGCTTGAAGTTGAAATTGTTGGATGGGGACCAGGAGAAGAAAGTTGGGGAATTTATTATAGAGTTATTATGGGAAATCCTGCATTGCCGTATGTATGGAATACATTGGATGAATTTCTTATGAGAGATTTTGAATATCAGAATGGAGAAAAGATAAGAGTTGCTTGTACTTGTATCGATACAGGTGGACATCATACTGATGACGTTTATAGATATGTAAAGGCACGTGAACAATTGAATATTTTTGGAATAAAAGGAAGTGGAGAAGCTGGGAGACCTCTTATTTCGCGTCCAAGTAAAAATAACAAAGGCGGAATTTCTTTGTTTATCTTGGGAGTTAATACTGGTAAAGATACAATAATGAGCAATCTTAAAGTAACAGAACCAGGAGCTAAGTATATGCACTACCCAAACAATCCTAAGCGTGGATATGATGAAGTTTATTTTAAAGGACTTACTTCTGAAATAAAAATTGTTACATTTAGCAAAGGGCAAGCTAAAATCGAGTGGAAAACAATCGGAGATAAAAGAAATGAGCCTTTGGACATTCGGAATTATGCACAGGCGGCATTGAGAATAGCGAATCCTAACTTAAATATACGGTATTCAACGGATGTGCTTAATAATTTTAGGACACAACAAAGAAATAATGGTAGGCGAATAATTCGTAGCGGAATATAGGGAGGTAAAAATGTATAGTGTAGAAACTTGCAAAGAAATGATAAATTCATATATTAAGGCTGAAAAATCTGTATTGTTGGGACAGAGCTATAAAATTGGAAGCAGAGAATTGACTAGGGCAGACTTAACCGAAATTATAAAAGCTAGACAATTATGGGAGCATAATTTAACACTTGCACAAAACAGTGGACGGCGTACACAGTCTGTACAGGTTATAATAAGAGATTTGTAATAGTTAGGAGGTGGAAATGATTGAATTTATTTGATAAGGCAGTAGGAGTATTTAATCCAGAAAAAGCATTAAAGATGGCTGGAGCAAGAGAAAGGCTAAAGCTGTTTAACCAAAATCAAAAAATAATGAATAAAGGTTATGGAGAACATGGGGCGAGTACCCGTAAAAAATCTTTGAGAGGATGGTTTGCTTCTCTCGGTGGAGTGAAGAACGACATTTATAACTACCGTGAAAAACTTGTGGCTCGTTCCAGAGATTTATATATGGGGGCACCTCTAGCTAATGGAGCTTTGAATACAATGAAAATGAATGCTGTTGGTTCAGGATTAAAATTAAAATCAAGTATTGATTCAGATATTGTAAACTTATCCGAAGATGAGATAGAAACGTTAGAAACTAAAATTGAAAAAGAATTTAATTTATGGAGTAATTCTAAAATAGATCAAACAGGTTTACTTAACTTTTACGAAATTCAAGATTTAGTTTTTTTGACAACGTTGTTAAATGGAGAATGTTTTATTCATTTGAATTATTTTGAAACTCCAGAAAATCCGTATAGTTTGAAATTATCCATAATTGAGCCTGACAGAGTAAATACTCCAAGCAATAAAATGAGTGACACTTCTATTGTTCAGGGAGTACAATTTGACAAAAATGGACGTATTGATGGTTACTATATTCAGGAACATAATCCAAACGACGAAATTATGGGTACGAATCAACATAAATATGTAAAAATGTATGGAAGCGAAAGCCAATTAAATATAATCCATTTGACAACTTCGGAGCGTCCAGGACAAGTAAGAGGCGTGCCAATATTAGCTCCTGTAATGGAAAGTCTGAAACAACTTGATAGATATACAAATGCAGAATTAACGAGTGCAATTATAAGCAGTATGTTTACAATTTTTATTGAATCGGCTGATATACCTCAAACAAATCCAGGGGATTTATCGAACGTCGGACAAAAAGATGCCATAGCAAACGAAGAATCTGGAACGTTGGAGCTTTCAAGTGGTGCAATAGTAACTCTTAATAAGGGGGAAAAAGCGACATCTGTAAATCCGGCAAGACCTAATGCACAATTTGAGCCATTTATGACGGCTATAATACGACAAATCGGAAGTAGCTTGGGTATTCCTTATGAACTTATGATAATGCACTTTACAAGCAGCTATTCAGCAAGTAGAGCAGCTTTATTGGAAGCGTGGAAAACTTTTAGAAAAAAACGTGAATGGTTTGCTAAAAATTTTTGCCAACTTGTTTATGAAGAGTGGCTAAGAGAGGCAGTTTTACTAGGAAGAGTAGAAATAAATGATTTTGAAAATGACATTTTGATTAGAAAAGCATATAGTAACGCAATTTGGAGTGGAACATCACAAGGACAGTTAGATCCTACGAAAGAAGTTAATGCGGCAATTTTGAGAATAAATGCCGGGTTATCAACGAGAAGCCGTGAAACTATTGAATTAAATGGGGGAGATTTTGAACAAAATATAAAAATATTGGCAAAAGAACAAAAAATAGCAAATGAGAAAGGAGTGATTTTGGATGGGACAATTTATACCGAACCACCAAACAATGAGCCAGAGGAATAAAACTATATGGAATATAGTTAAAAACGATGATAAAAATGCCGAATTGATGTTATATGGTGATATAGCTGAAAGTTTTTGGGGTGATACCATAAGTGCTAAGGAAGTTACAGAATATTTAGCTGACTTAGATGTAGAAAATATTAATGTCTATATTAATTCAAATGGCGGGGTAGTTGACACTGCTATTGCAATTAATAATGCTTTGAGAAGACATAAAGCCAAAGTAACTGTAAATATTGATGGTATTGCAGCAAGTGCGGCTACTTTAATCACGTGTGCTGGAGATACAGTTAGAATGCCTAAAAACGCTTTGTTTATGATACATAACCCTTCAACAATTGCAATGGGGGATTCAGAAGAGATGAGAAAACAGGCAGATGTACTTGAAAAATACAAAAATTCGATAACGGAAACTTATTTGCAAAAAGTTAATATTGATAAAGAAAAATTATCAGAACTTATGGATAGTGAAAGCTGGTTAAGTGCTGAAGAAGCGTTGAAATATGGGTTTATTGATGAAATAATCGAAAATACAGATATTCAAGTTGTAGAAAATAAGGTTATTTCAAACAATATGGTATTTAATATGGCGGAGTTTAAAAACTTTAATGTTGATAAAAATATAAAAAATAACGGAAAAGGAAGTGGAAAAATGACAAAAGATGAAATAAAAGCACAATTTCCTGACATTTATGCCGAAATTGTAAATGAAGGAAAAGAAATTGGAGTAAAGGAAGAAAGAACAAGGATACAGGAAATCGAGAATTTAGGATATAACCACGAAGTAGTTGATAAAGCTAAATTCAAAGAGCCTAAAAATGCTAGAGATTTAGCATTGGAAATTGTAAGTTTAATGAAACAGGAAAATCAAAATAAACTTAACAGGATACAAGATGAAGGGAAACCACTTAACAATATGCCGAAAGGTAATGATGATGGAGTTAATGATGAGCAAAAAGCAGCAAATAAAATTTTAGCATTTTTTAAGAAAGGCGGTAAATAAATATGAAACATGATTATACAAATGAGCCAGATCATTTGATTGTTGGGAAAAAGGAACTGGTTGTAGCAGAACTCGTTTTACAGGTCGGAAAAACTGTGAAAAGAGGAGATATTGTGGATAAAGACGGTGCGATAATAACCGATACTGGAAAAGTATTTGGAATTGTTACAAGAGATGCAGATGCAACTGGAGCTACTGCAAAAACAACTGTTTATACTGAAGGTGAATTTAATATTGATAAAGTGAACTTTGGTACAGCAACAGAGGAAAAAGTAATTGAATTATGTAGCGACAGAAATATTTATTTAAGAACATTAGGAGGTAAGGAATAACAATGAGCATGAATTTAGATTTGAGTTTAAGAACATTATTTTTAGTAACAGAGGCAATGCCGAGACCAAGAACATTTTTATTTGATACGTTTTTTGCAAATAGGGAAAATTTGGATACTGAAACAGTAACTATTGAATTTAAAAATGGTAGAAGATTGATGGCTCCATTTGTTGATAGATATGTTGACGGAGAGGAAATGCCAAAAGATACATTTTCAGGAAGAACATTCAAACCTTATGCAGTAGCTCCTAAAAAGACGTTTCACGCAGATGAGTTGACTTTTGAAAGATTGCCAGGAGAAAATCCGTTTTCACAAAGTGATCCTGATACAAAAAGACAGAAAAAAATTGCCGAAACTTTGCAGGAACAAAGCGAACAGATTGCAAGACGTTGGGAGGCTATGGCAGCTGAAACATTATATAAATTACAAACTACAATCGACGGAGAAGGAATATCAGACACAATCAAATATTATGATAACTCTTCTACGGAACATCATACAACCGTCGCTTCAACTTGGGACAATGCTAATTCTGACCCAATTAAAGATATAAAGGCTGTATTAAGCGAAATTAATAAAGCTGGAGGAACTAGACCAGAAGCCATAATTCTTGACCCATTGGCTGCGGAATTATTTATTAATAATAAAGCTGTACAAAATATGATGAATCTTAGAAATGCTTATTTTGGGGATATAAGACCTGAAGTTGAGGGTGTAAATGGTGCAAGTTATATTGGTACATTGACTGGATTAGGAATTGATGTTTTTGAATATCAAGAATATTACGATTATGTGGATAAATCTACAAAGCAAACTAAAACAAAAGCAATTATTCCAGATTACACAGCTTTATTTGCACCGAAAGGGAATTTAGTAAAATTTGGAGCTGTAAGTACAATTAAAGATGGACTTTTGGAAGGGGATTTAATCCCTAGAACCTACACAAAGGAAGAAAATGATACTATTACAATCCGTACAATGTCAAAACCAGTAACAATTCCTTTGAACACAAAATCATTGAAAGTTCTAAAAGTTAAGTAGGTGATGGTTGATGGCAATGTATATAGTTAAAGAATCGTTTATTTATGACGGAAAAATACAAAATATCGGCGAAGAAGTTCAAATACTGGAAAAAGATGTGATTGAAAATTGTATCAACAGAGGACTGATAGAGAAAAAAGACAGTAAAAAAGCAGACACAAATGACATTCCAGAAGAAACAGGAGTGTCAGATTCTGAATCTAAAACGGATAAAAATAAGAAAAAATAGGTAAAAGAACATGAATTTTAAAGATATTTTAGAAAATGATATACAAAATGTGTTTTTAAATTCAGAAGAATTTGGAGAAACACATAATTTAAATGGTGTTGATGTTATTTGTGTGACAGATGAGGACAGTTTTCAAGAAAAGGAAATTAGTGGAAAATTAACAATAGAAAGTGGATTTTACAAGGAAGGGATTACAGTATTTATTGATAAAAAATATTTGAAGTATAAGCCTGAGGGGAATATGAGGATAGATTTTGACAATAAAGAATGGATAGTTGCAAACTGTAAAGAGAACTTTGGTATGTATGAACTTGATTTGTATAGATACACTGATTATTAGGAGTTGATTTAGATGTTTACGATTCAATTTGATGAAAGTATCCTTAATGATATTGAGAATAAGTTCGTTGAATTTCCACAACAAGCTCCAAGGGCTTTGGCAAGTGCTTTGAATAGGGTTTCAACTATGAGTAAAACTCGTATGGTTAGAAATGCAACTAAGACCTATACGGTTAAATATGGGGATTTATTAAGCGGATTGACTATGAAAAGGGCTAATCCTGGTAAGCTTATGGCTGAAATCAATTCTAATGGAAGTTATTTGGGATTAGACCATTTCCAATTGAATCCGAGTACAAGAACTGGGAGAACATCGGTAACGGCAACAGTAAAAAATGGAAACGGAATAATGCTAAATGACAGAACATTTATAGCATATAAAGACGGTCATTTAGGAGCATTTGAAAGGGAAGGAAGTGGACGGCTACCGATTAAGAGAAAATATGGACCGTCTGCTCCGCAGATGTTAGGACCTACAACGTGGTTACCTGATCTTGATGAATTTATGTCTCAAAAATTAAACGAAAGGTTTGAACATGAGTTGAATAGGCTCTTGTCAATGTAATTTATGAGTATTAAAGTTATTGAAAAAAGTTTGTATGACTTTTTGTGTGAGGAATTTAAAGATACCGATTATCAAATATTCCGAGGGGCGTTGCCAGTTAGGAGATACGGTGAAATTGATAAAAACACGGGGCAGAAGAAGCCGTTTTTTCCTTGTGTGACATTAAGAGCTTTGAGTTCAAGGCAAATTACGGAAGGAATGGACAGTTATGATTGCGACGCTACTTTTGAAATAATAGTTGGTACTAAAAACGAAGATTATATTGATAATCTTTACAAAGGTGAAGAAATCAGAAGCAAACTTTTGACTAAAGTTTACAATGAAAGAGGCTGGGCAATACGGGAAGATAAGGAATTTAAGTGTGATTTATATAGCGATGAGTTTGGAGATTTTATATTTTCGAGAATTACATTTACGGTTTGGGATTATCCTGTTGAGCCTGAAATTTTGAAGGAGGAATAATGGAAGATAAAAAGCAATATATTTATTTGGGAGATACGCTGGAATTTAAAGATATTAGATTTACAAAAGGTGTTATTTACTACACCAACGAAGTAATTGAAGCAAAACTTGAGAAATATCCGCTTTTGAAAAGAACTTTGGTGGATGTTAATCAAGCTAGTGAAGCATTGCAAAATGAAAAATTGCTTGAAACAGTAACACAGCAAATTAAAGACCAAATAAGAGAGGAGGCTGAATAATGGGGTATAAACACGGAACTTATCAAACTGAGACATCGAGTGACATATCACTACCGATAGTGCTTGATTACGGACATTTTATTGTAGGGACTGCACCGATGAATAAAGTAAAAAAAGAAAACAGAAGAGTGAACGAGATTGTAAGATTAGGAACTTATAAAGAAGCTATTCAGTATTTTGGAGATACTTACGACTTGGATTTTTCAATTTCGCAAGCAATAAAAGTATTTTTTGAGTTGTATAAAGTAGCACCGCTTTATGTTGTGAATATCTTGGATCTTGAAAAACATAAAACAGTTAAAAAAACTCAAAATGATTTGAGTTTAACAAATGGTAAAGTTGTTATTCCAAATCACAAAGTAATAACAGATACATTAGTAGTTAAAGAAAATGCAACATCACAAGTTATTTCAGACGCTGTAACGATGTGGACAGATGAAGGGCTCGAAATATATGCTAAACCATCGAATGGAACTAAAATTGATATTGAATATGAAGAAATTGACTTGTCAAAAGTAACGAAAGCACAGGCTTTAGGTGGATATGATATTTCAACAATGAAAAGAACAGGGTTAGAGCTATTAGATGAAGTTTATTTAAAATATTCAGAATTACCAGCTTTCATTGATATTCCAGATTTTTCAAGCGATAGTGAAGTTGCGGCGATTATGCAAACAAAAGCTAAAAATATAAACGGAAATATGTTTGAGGCAGTTGCATTAATTAATGCACCAATTGACAAGCCTTATGACCAAATTCCAAAATGGAAAGACGATAACAACATTAATGGAAATGACCAAATTGTACTGTATGGAACTTTGGGATTAGCTGGCAAAAAATATATTCAGTCTATTCAGTATGGTGCATTATCATTATCAGTAGATAACGAAAAAAATGGAGTACCCTCCCAGGTGCCGTCTAACTTTGCATATAAATGTGACAGCTTATATTGGAAAAATTCAAATGGAAAATTAGAGGAAATAATTTTAGATAAAGAACAACAGGCTAATTTTTTAAATAAAAATGGAGTAGTTACAGCTATTAATTTTAAAGGCTGGCGTTGCTGGGGATCTGAAACTGCACTTAATCCAATAGCAACAGATCCAAAGGACAAATTTATAAATACTCGTAGAATGCTTAAATATGTGGGAAATGAATTGGTTATAAGTTATTTTGATAAAGTGGATAAGAAATTTTCTAAAAAATTAGCTGAAACAGTAACAAAATCAATGAATATTAGATTGAATGCCATTGTAGCCAGAAATGATTTATTAAGTGCAAGTGCGGCTTTATCAAGCGAAGATAACGATGCTATTAATGTTATGAACGGTGATATTACTTGGATTATTAAATTAGGGGTGATTCCTGGCATGAAATCGGCAACATTTAAGAAAAAATATGATGTGGACGCATTAACAGAGTTTGCAAATAGTTTAGGAAAATAGGAGGAATTAGAAAATGGCAAAGACAAAATTACCTTTAGCGATTGTGGATGCCGATTTATACATAAATGGAACAAACAATCTTGAAGGTGTCGGGGAAGTCGAACTTCCGAACATTGAATATGCAACGGTAACAACAGAACAGCTTGGAATGGCAGCGGAATTTGAAGCTCCGTTAATTGGGCACTATAAAAAAATGTCTGTAAAAATAAAAATGGATAGCATGAATGATACATTATTGAACTTTAATAACAGCGATTCTATTCAGGTTGAATGTCTTGGAGCGTTGCAAGAATTAAATAGAATGACGCACTCTCCCAAAATAACTGGAGTAGACGCTACAATGAAAGGATTTATTACCAAATTTGATGGACCAAAAGTTCAGAATGGTAAAAAATTTGAAGGCTCATTTGATATGAGCTTAACTTATTACAAACTAACTATAAACGGCAAAACAATTATCAATATAGATGTGTTGAACGGAATCGCTAGTGTAAATGGTGATTATAATAATATTGTCAGAAAATTGTTAGGACATATTTAAGGAGGATAGGAATGATTATTGAATTATCAAAAGAATATACTTTGGGAAGTAAAAAATATAAGGAAATTAACTTGGATTTTGACAGTTTAACAGGAAATGATTTGCTGGAATGTTCAAGAAATTACAAAATGAGAACAGGAAAAGCAGCAGAAAGTTTTAAGGATTTCGATGACCCTTGGGGATTAAGCGTTGCAGAAAAGGCTTCAGGAATTAAATACGGAGATTTATTAAAACTTGGTGCTTCAGACTTTTTGAAAATTTTGAATCAGACTAAAAAGTTTTTGACGAAAGGCTGGGATATAGAAGAGGAGAAAAAGAACAAAGAAACCCAGCCACAAACAGAGATGTAGAAATATTTTTGGATCTGATAACAGATTTGCTTGCAGGACTTAACTATTTCAAAATCAATATGAGCTATGAAACGTTAATGTCCTGTACCTTTGATGAATTAGATTATTGGATATTAAGGGCGAATCAGTTAATTGAGGATGAAAAGGCAAGACGGGAAGAAGAAAGTGAATAAAAAAGGCGGATTAATTATTTTTTCGTCAAAGAAAAGGGGGTTATATGTCTAAAAATTTAGAGTTAAATTTAGTTTTAGGTGCAACAGTAGCTGGTGCAGTTTCAGGAATGATGCAGGTAGCAAATGCTATGAAAAATGCGAGTAAAAGCATAAAGGAACTGGATCAAAAAACTAAAGAACTACAAAAAACTCAAAAGTCTTTTGAAAAAATGGATAAAATTCGTGAAAGTTATAATAGAATCACTCAACAATTCAAAGCTACAAAAGAACATTTGGAAAAACTGAAAGCTGAATATGAAAAAAGTGGATACGAAAACAAGGATTTAGCAAAACAAATTAAACAGACTGAAAAAGCTGTAGAAACTCTAAATAAACAGAAAGAACGGCAGAAACATATGTTTGAAGCCGCAAGAAGTGCAATCGAAGCCGAGGGAGCAAGTCTTCAAAATTATAGGAATAAAGCTCAAGAAGTTGATAAAGAACTTGAGAAAATGAATAAATTGAAAGAAATACAAGGTAAATATGAAGCAAGAAAAGAATTTGCCGGGAAAATGAATGATTTTGGTGATAAACAGATAATACAAGGTATGGGAATAGTTGGAGCTTTGGCTGTTCCTGTTAAATTAGCAGTTGACTTGGAAAATGCACAAGCAGACTTAAGAAAAGTCGCAGAATTTAGTTCAAAGGAAATGGAAACAGGATTTTACAAAGCAATGAGAAATTTTAGTGAGAACAGTCCGTTGTCACAAGTGGAATTATTTCAAATTGCAGGAGCAGGAGCTCAAGCGGGAATAAAAACAGATGAATTGGAAAAATATACTAAAGATGCAGCTAAAATTAAAGTTGCTTTTGATATGAATACTGAGGCAGCAGGAAACTTTTTAGCAAAAACAAGGGCACAATTAAATTTAGATCAGAACGGAGTAATGCAATATGCTGATGTAATTAATTATTTAGCAAACACCGTGGCTGTCACAGCTCCAGAAGTAGCAGATATTTCAAGCAGAGTAGCTGGATTGGGTGGAATGGCTGGTATTTCTAAAGAGGGAGTTGCAGGATTAGGAGCGAGTTTAGTATCATTTTCTGTTCCATCTGAAGTTGCGGCTACTGGATTAAAAAATATATCACTAGGATTAATGGCTGGAAGTTCGGCAACAAAAAGTGCAAGAGCAGCTTTCAAGTCATTAGGACTAGATGCGGAAGACGTTGCCAAAAGAATGACAAAAGACGGAGAAGGAACTTTAGTTGATGTTTTTCAAAGAATTAAGAAGTTACCAAAAGATGTTCAAGCAACAACTCTTAAAGAGTTATTTGGTAAAGAATCTATTCAATCAGCCTCTGAACTGGCAAAACATATTGATGATGTTAGTGCGAATATGAAAAAAGCTCATGACAGAGCAAAAACAGCTGGAAGTGTCGATAAGGAATACAACCAAAGATTAAAGACAATGGGAAATGCTTTTTCAACTTTAAAAAATAGAGTCGTAAACATGGGAGTGGATTTAGGTTCTGCTTTAGGACCTAGTTTAGTTCAAGTTGCAAATTCGATTGGTCCGTTAATCAAGAAATTTTCTCAATTTATTCAGAAACATCCGCAATTAACTACAAATATTTTAAAAGGTGTAGCAGCATTAGCCGCTTTTAAAATAGGAATTGGTGGATTAGCCAAAGGATTTGCACCTTTATTTAGCGGGATATCAAAAGGGATGTTAATATTCGATAAATTTAAAGCAGCCGGAAGTTTTGCTGAAGGATTTAAAACAGCATTTCCAACAATAAGTAAAGTTGGTTCAATGTTCAAAAAAGTAGGCTTAGCGATTAAAGCGGCTTTTATGGCAAATCCTGTTATTTTAATAATTGTTGCAATAGTGGCTGTCATAGCAATTGTTGTAGTTTTATATAACAAATGTGCTTGGTTTAGAAATGGAGTGAATGCAATATTTAAAGCAGTAGCTAACTTTATAAAACAAGTCTGGCAAGGGATAAAGCCAACAGTAATGAACGTGATAACAGGAATAAAAAATATTGTTAAACAAGGTGTGGATTTTATCAAGCAAATTTGGCAGATCATAAAGCCAACAGTTATGGAAGTATGGAATGCTATTAAGGTGGTGGCAAGCGTTGTTATGCAAGGTATAGCGATTTATGTAAAAACCTATATAGCCGTTATAAAAGCTGTTTGGAAAGTGTTGCAACCAGTAGTAGTTGCTGTGTGGAACGTTATTAAAGCGGTTGTGCTTGTGGTGATTAAAATAATAGCTGTATATGTTAAAACATACATCAATATTATAAAAGCGGCTTGGAAAGTATTGACGGTAGCCATAAAAGTTGTATGGACCGTGATAAAAGCTGTAATTTTAGTTGTTATTGTTGCTATTGTCGTTGTAATCAGGACAAATATTATGATAATAAAAACTATATGGAGAACTTTAGTTGCTGTTGCACGATTTGTATGGAATGCAATTAAAGGAGTGGTTATTGGAGTGTGGAATGTTATAAAAAGCAAGGCAGTAGAATTATGGAATAAAATAAAAACTGGAATTGAGGATGTTAAATCTTATTTTTCAACTAAGTGGAATGAAATGAAAACAAAGGCAACAGAAGTTTGGAATGGAATAAAAAGTGCTTTTGATACAGTTGCTGGTGGGCTAAAAAAAGCTATTGATGGAGTAGTTGATTATTTTAAGCAAAAATGGAACGATATAAAATCAGCAGTTGCAAATAATCCGATTTCAAACGGAATTAAAGGAATGTTAGGAATGAATGCTGCTGGAACAAACTACTGGAGTGGAGGACTTACAACAGTAGCAGAACGTGGAGCAGAATTAATTCAAATACCTGGTAAACCAGCATTTTTAGCAGAACGCGAAATGTTATTGAATTTACCTCGTGGTACTCAAATCCTGAATAATCGTGAAACTAAAAACAGTTTTAGAGATAGGATTAGCGGACTAAAAGAGAGAATGTCAGGGCTTAGAAGTAATGAAGGTTCAAGTGGCGGAGATGTTATTAATATTAGTATAACAGTAAATGGGAATGCTGATACTAGTGCAATCGAAAAAGCAGTAATGAGAGCATTGGAAAAAGCTAAAAACAAAAAAGAAAGGACGGCATTCGGATAATGGCAAAAGTAAAAGTATACAGAACAGTTTTAGGGGACACTTGGGACTTGATAGCTTTTAAAGTTTACGGAAGTGAAGGATATTTTCACGACCTTATAAGAAGCAATTTAAGATTAATTGACATTGCCATTTTCGATGCCAATATTCCTGTTATTATTCCTGAAATCGCCGATGAAGAAAATGATAACGATGAGCGTTTGCCACCTTGGAAAAGAGGTGAATAGAAGTGGCTTTTGCTAGGAACATAAGAGTAATTGTTATTTTTAATAAAGTTGATATTTCTGATGAGATAGCCCATTCTATTTCATCTCTAAACTATACTGATAACTCTAAGAATGCAATAGATGACTTGGAGCTGGAACTTGAAAATTTAGATTATCGCTGGCTTAAAGAATGGTATCCTGACGAAAATGCTCAACTTCTTGTGGGAATTCACGAAGAAACAGGAAATGAAACTGATTTTTTGGATTTGGGAACGTTTTATGTAGATGAGCCGACATTTGAAAATGACAGGCTTAATTTGAAATGTTTAGCTTTACCATTAGACCAGAATATTAGAGATCAGAAAAATAGTGTTGCTTGGGAAAAAATAACTCTGAAAGAGCTTGTTACACAGATTGCAAATAAGCATAAAATGAATGCTGAAATATATGCAGATAATGAGTTTTTTGAAAGACTAGATCAGAATCAGGAAACAGATTTGGCTTTTATTAACAGAGTCGTCAAGGAAACTGGACTTAATATGAA
Organism: Leptotrichia trevisanii DSM 22070; assembly: GCF_000482505.1. NCBI lineage: Bacteria > Fusobacteriati > Fusobacteriota > Fusobacteriia > Fusobacteriales > Leptotrichiaceae > Leptotrichia > Leptotrichia trevisanii. The sequence goes on along the minus strand of NZ_AXVL01000039.1, from coordinate 8,148 downwards.
AGTATCTGATGATAAGATAATCATTTTTGATGATGAAGAAATGGAAAAGAATGATACTGTTGAGATTTTTAATATTAATGATGAAAGAATAAGAAGTTTCAGCTTGAAAAAGAAAAATAAGGAAATTTATGATAACGTTGAAGTTTCCTATTATGATCCTGACAAGAAAAAAGTTATTAAGGAAATTATTACAAAAAAAGAGCTTGAAAAACGTAATCAAGTTACAACTGAAAGCTCAGAAGAAAAATCATCAGAAAATAAAAAATCAAAGAAAAGTAGCAAATCTTCTAAAAACAAGAAGTCTAGTAAAAAGGTTAAATCCAAGAAAAAATAAGAGGCTAAAATGAAGAAAAAAGGTAAAACGATTAAAGAATCAAAAGAGAGGTTAAAAAGCAAAGCAGAAGGTAAAAAAAATCGAGGTAAAAAAGAAAAAACTTTAAAAATTAAGACAAAAGGGAAAAGTACAGCCAAGAAAGTAGCAAAAAAAACATTGAAAGAAAATATGAAACAGGAATATCAGATAACCTTAAATGTTGATGGAAATACTAAATACTTGGCTGGAGGAATAATTGAGCTTGATGAAAGCTGGGGAAAGTTTGAAGGTAAATATGTAATAGATAAAGTAACACATAATATAACTGGCGACTATACTTGCGAAATAAACGCTATGAAACTTGGAGCTAGAGAAAATGCGGAGCAGAATGCAATTAATCAAACTAAAGAAGAACAACGGCAAAAAGAAGCAGAAAAACAGGCTAAATCTAAAGGCAGAAAAGGTAGAAGCAGCAAGAGTTCCAGCAAGAAAAAAGGACGAAAAGCTAGAAATAAGAAGAAGTAAATTATTTATAGGACAATGACAACTAAATATAATAACTGTGGTTTTGTAATATTTTGATATTAGTCAAAAAAACTCTAAATTTCTGTTGCACTTTTGCTACTTTTAAGATATAATTTAATCATGAAAAAAAATATGTTAAGAAGGAGAAAAGGGTATGAAAAAAATCAATGGAGTTATATCAGGAACGGCAAGTCTATTTAGTGATACAAGTTCAAATGTTTTAGAAAAATATCCATCAACTTACCAAAAAGATGTAAAAAAATCATTACAAAATGGTTGGAATAATGTAGGAATGGCAATAAGAGGAGCAGTAGAACAATATGGGCAAGCTGAAAAAACAGGCAAATAAAAAGCAAACTAAAGAAATGCTGGTTCAGCAGAAGAAAATAGAACAATATTCAGGGATAATTCCACCACCGAGTGTAATTGATGGTTACGAGAGGAACTGTCCAGGAGCAACTGACAGAATTTTAAAGATGACGGAAAATGAATTAAAAAACAAGCAAGAACTGGATAAGAAAGAACAAGAAAATATTCATTTATGTAGAAAAAAAGCACTAGAATTTGATATAAAACATAATACAAGAGGACAAGTTTTAGGCTTTATACTGCTGTTCACAATGCTTGTTGGAGGATTTGCATTAGTCTTTATAGGAAAAGAAATAGGCGGTTATGCCGCAATAGTCAGTTCTATTTCATTGGGGTTGGGAAGCTTAATTTGGAGCAATTCTAAAAATAAAAAATAGGAATCACAGTTATTAATTTAGCTGTGATTTTTTTATGCAAAAATACAGGACAATGGCAATTGAATATATGACTGTGAAACTAAAATATTTGTTTTTTAAGTTTACGATAACAGTATAATTAAAATTACTCTTTAATTCTTCTTAGAAATAGTGTATAATATATAAAAAATTTTAGGAGGAATTAAAATGAAAAAATTACTAATCGTTTTAACTGTATTGATTCTAGTTGTGAGTTGCGGAGAAGAACAGGGAGATAATTCTAAAGCGGAATCAACAAAACAACAACAAGTGGAAAACAACAATTTAAATTATGAAATATTAAAAAATTCAAGAGATACAAGTAACTTAACCAAAAAAGAAAATACGATAGATATATTAGTTAAAGATGATATTTCTGAAGAAAACCTAAAAAAAGTAATGAGAAAAGCAGGAAAAGAGCAAATAAAAGATGCGGATATTTTGTTTATTCGTGCTTATGGAGATAAAAAATTCTTTAATCTTGGTGGCGAAACACACGGAATGATAACTTATTATCCTGATGGAACTGTGAAAGATGAAACTTATACAGCTAAAAAAGAAATCCCAAGTGATAAAGAAAAAGATATTTATATTGATTATTCAAAAACACTTCACGAAACTTTAAAATCAAAAGGAAACTATACTAAACAAGAAGAAGAAAATATTGAAGAAGAAATCAATAAAAAAATAGCTAAGAAATATGGAATTTCACCAGAAGAAGTAGAAAAAATCTTTGATAAAGTTGTTATTTATCAGGGTATGTAGTTTATTTTAAAAATTTTAAAAAAAAGTTCTTGACTTTTTACACGGGATAATATATAATATATTCACGGGTAGAAAGCAGGTGGAAAATGAAAAAAATTGGACGACCAAAAAGTGATAATCCAAGAAATATAAGATTGGAAATAACTTTGAATAAAGATGAAAATGAAAAATTGAAAAGAATGTCAGAAACTTTAAAATTAAGTAAGACAAGTACAATTGTAAAAGGATTAGAACTTTTGGAAAAAGAATTGGATAAATAAAAAAATACCCTCTATCCAAAATGAACAGAGAGTATATAGATAATAATATCTCACCAATACTATTATACTATATATTCTCTTAAAAAACAAATATTTTAGGAGGAAAATTTTATGACACTTAGACAAGAGCTAGGATTTGAAATTACAGAAAGTTTACTGGATGAACACAACCACAAGTTAAAATCAGCAAAAAAGGCAGTATTTGACTTAATAGAAGAAATATACGCTATTATTCCAAAGGATTTTACAGAAAAAGTATCGGATTTGGAAGATGCCTTGTGTGATTACTACACAGCTATAAAAAGAGAATACTACGAGGCTGGTTCTAACATAGACACATTAGTTCAAAGAAACTGTGAAAAAGAAGTTGCTGAAAAAGTGGCAAGAATTGAAAGAAAAAATATAGTATAACGGAGGATAAAAATGGAATTAATTAAAGTATTAGTGGAAAATCAAAACGGAGTATTAGTAACAACAAGTAATAGAGTGGCACAGGAATTGGGAGTAAAACATTATGATTTACTTGAGAAAATAGACGGATATATAAGTAAATTTAGTTCAACGGAACTTTCCGTTCAATTCTATATACCTAGTAATTACAAGGCTTTGAATGGTAGGACAGTAAAAAATTACTTAATCACGGAAAAAGGAATTGCACAATTGATTGGAGGATATAATGCGTCAGTACCTATAGCATTTGATTTAAACGTGGCATACATCAATGAATTTGAGAAAATGAAAAAGGCATTAAAACAACCAAAGCCAATGTCAATACCTGAATTAATAGTAATGCAAGGGCAATGGATGGTAGAAGCTGAAAGCAGAATCAATAATATTGAGAACAATGTAATTGGACTTGCAAATACTATTGAGGATAACGACAAGAGCATAAAAAGATTGGAAAACAATCAAAGAAGAACAGTAACAAGCAACCATTTGACAGTAATAGCCTATGCCAACATAAAAGGGATAAAGCCAAAATCATACCACGCACCATCAATAGGAAAGAAAGCGACTAAGATATGCAGGGAAAAGGATTTATTGATAGGAACAACAGTTGACAGCCGATACGGACTAATAAATACTTATCCTGTTGAAGTTCTGGATGAAATATTTTTTGAATAGTAGAATTTTTGTTAAGAAAAAGGTATAATATTTATATCAAACCCCCTATAATACTAGTTAATACACATAGGGCTTTTAAATTAAATCACAGTCATTAATTTGATTGTGATTTTTTTGTTACAAAAAAGTGATAAGGCAGGTGGTTAAATTGATTGAAACATTAAAAGCAGGAGAAGTAAGTGCGATAGATTCAAAAACTGGAAAAGTAAGAGTTCTATTAAAGGGCGATGACGATAAAACGACGGACTGGCTTAATGTGTTAGTTCCTTATTCTGAAAGTCACAGTGATAATTATACACTTGGACTAGGGCAGACTGTTTATTGCTTATTCTTTTCAGAAATGCCTGAACAGGGAGTTGTGCTTGGTTGTCCTATGCGAGGCACTTCTGATAGTGAGAGTGAAGTAAAAAGGACTTTTTCTGATGGCGGAAGATGGAGCTATGATAAAAACACGTTGACTTTAAATATTGGCAAAATTGTAATTGATGGAGATTTAGAAGTGAGCGGAACTACAAAAACTGGTGGAAGCATTAATCTTAATACGCATAAACACGATGGAGTAACAGCTGGTGGAGATATGACAGGAGGTCCGCAATGATAGGAAGTCTTGGAGACGTAGTATTTGAAGTATCTGATAAAAAGATATTCTCAATTAATAATGTGATAAATAGATCATATAAATCTAAAATATCTGAACATACTGCAATATATGGTCCTGGTATGCTAAGGCATCAGGGGAGAGAATTAATAGAAGTAACTTTTGGAATTACATTAATTTCTTCATTAATACATGAAACAACGCCATCAGAACAGCTTGACAAAATAAAAACTATGTGGGAGTTCGGAGAATACGATTATCTAACGCTGGGTGGGCAAACATTTGGGGCTTTCCCATTTTTGATAACAGAAATAAGTGAAAAGAATTCTTATTTCAACAGAGAAACTTCTGAATTTGATTATATAAATCTGGAATTAACTTTAAAAGAGTATATAGATAATCCTAAAAAATATAATCAGATAATAGAACAGTTAAAAGTTCAAAAAAAAAAGCAGGAGAAACTTACAGAAACGGAAGCTGTGAATGTTGAAGCTGAACAGAAAACAAAATTACAGGAATTTGCAGAAAAAGTGAAAAGCAAAGTAGACAGTACACTCGAAAAAGTGGATAAAGCTATTCAAATTGCTGAAAATAAGAAAAAGGAAATATTAGATCAGCTTGAAAAAATCAAAAAAGACGCAAAAATTGATGAATTGATGGATTTGGTAAGGGCTGGAACAATTACAGCGGACAAAGTTAATGAAATGATTGACTATGCTAAAAACTTTTCCGAAACAGATAGACAGATTTTGATAAATTTTTTAAGAAATCAGATTGGAGGTAAATAATGATATATGTTTCATCTAACGAAGAAATAAATTATGCTCCAAAAAATTATGTCGAGGAAGTTGTAACAAACGTTGGAATGCTTTTAAGAGTTTGTAAGGAAGAACAGCCACTTAACCGTGATTTCAGTTTTGATAGTGACTTGATAGATAAAAATATAAATGTAGTGGAAAATAAAATAATGTCTCAGTTGCTTGAGATGTTTAGAAAATATGAGCCGAGGGCAATTTTAAAAACCACAGAAATAAAAATGATAGATAAACACAATAATGATTTTGATATTGAACTGGGAATTGAGGTGATAAATATTGGATAATTTTGAGGAATATGAAGCGATAGACAGCGATGCATGGGAAATAAAAAGAGATATGATTAACAAATTCCAGGAACTTAGCGGAAGGAGTTTGACAGAAGCAAGCCCTGAGACATTAATTTTCAGTACAGTAGCGTATCAGCTGGCTTTACTAGAAGAAAAATACAACGATGATATTAAGCAGAATTATTTAAGGTTTGCAAGGGATGAAAGGCTGGATCTAAAAGGGGAATTTTACGGAAACAGAGGTAAAAGGCTTATCGAACAGCCAGCAGTAGCTACATTTAGATTCTATATTTCAAGCATCCAAACAACGGATACTGTAATCCCAAAAGGCTCAAGAATTAGATACAATGAGCTTTATTTTGAAACAGATGAGGAATACAAGATAACAAAAGGAAATCTGTCAGTTGACGGAAAAGCTACATGTAATACGCTTGGAATTATTGGAAACGGTATCCCAGTTGGGCAAATTAAGGATATGGTCGATATATTTCCTAATTATGCAAAGGTTGAAAACATTACAGAAAGTAATTCAGGGACAAATAAAGAAGCAGATGAAAGCTACAGAGAGAGAATAAGGGAAATCCCTGAAAGCTTTACCACAGCTGGAAGTTCGGGAGCATACACTTTTTGGACTAAGACAGCAAGCACAAACATTATAGATGTTAAAGTCCATTCGCCCTCAGCAACCAATGTAGATATCTATATATGGACTGACATAGGTGCTGTAAGCCAAGAACTCAAGGAAAAGGTAAAGGCGGTACTTAATGAAGAAAATGTACGTCCTCTGACTGACAACGTGAATATTAAAGAGCCGAATAAAATTAATTATTTAATAGATTTTGACTATTATATTGACAAAGATAACGAAACTCTTGTAAATGTTATCAAATCTAACGTAGACAAAACGGTCCAGGAATATGTTGAATGGCAGAAAGAGAAGATAGGCAAGGATATAAATCCAGATGAACTGATTAAAAGATTAAAAATAGCTGGAGTAAAAAGAGTGGTACTAAGAAGCCCTGTATTCCAAAAATTGAATTTTAACCAGGTTGGAATAAATAACGGTATAACAAGTAACTATCAAGGAGTTGAAGAGTTATGATAACTGTACAAGATTTAAAGTTAACTGATATTGCCGCAAAATCGACTCTTACAGATAAAACAACAAAATGGATATACGAATCAATAGATTATGCAATAAAACAACAGAAAAACAGAATAATAAGCAAATTTTTTCTTGATATTGATAAATTAAGTGAAACGGAAATTGATTATTTATTGTGGGAATATCACGTAGATTATGTTGGAGAAAATGTCAGTCTTGAAAGCAAGAGAGAATTGGTAAAAATAGCAGTAATAGCCCATTTTAACAAAGGAACACTTGGAAGTGTAAAGGCTATTTGTAAAATTCTTTTTGGAAATGCAGAAATAAAAGAATGGTTTGAGTATGGTGGTCGACCAGGATATTTTAAAATATCTACTTTGGGAGAACTTAAAGATGAAAAAGATTATCTGAAAGTTCTTGATGTTGTAAACGAATACAAGAACGAACGTAGCTGGCTGGAAGCGTTGACGTTTGAAAGAAGCTCAAATTTGGGTAAATATGTAGGAATTTTTTCTGAAAAACAAGTGATTAATATTCTGAATGAAAGAGATTTTGAACTTCCTTGGATGGAACAGAATTTAAGTGAAGGAATAATAAATGTAACTGTAAAAGAAAATACAATAGGGATTAGATAAGGAGGTAGTATGGCTAATTACATAGGTTGGATATTGACTAATAAAGGAAGGGAGCTTCTTGCAAAGGCAATAAATAACGAGACTAAAATAAATATCACAAAATTTAAGATTGGAGCTGGATACAACACAGGAAATGACAGGGAATTAACAGATTTACTGGATAAAAGAAATGAATTCCCTGTGAACAGTTACGAAAGAAAAGAAAATGGAATAGTGGAATTTACTTTCATTGTTTCAAATAAAACTGGTACAGGAGAAAGCACAATAACAAATTCTTATAAAATATCAGAAATGGGAATATATGCTCAGGACGATTCAGGAACAGAAATTTTATATGCATACAATAAAGGGACTGATGGAGATTATATCCCAGTTTACAATGGAAAGAATGCTATTGATATTGTTGAGAAGTGCATTATTATAATCGATCAGGCTGCAACTTTAAATGTGACAATAGATAACTCTATGACTTATCTAACAAGAGAAGTTGCTGATAAATCTTATCTAGAAATATCAGCTTTGGAGAAAATAATAGGACTGGAATTTGGTGGAAATATACAAGATATTGGGAATAAAATTAAGGGGAAATTTTACTTTGATAATGTTACAAAATTTTACTATGAGTGTATAGCAGATACTGATTTGACGTATAATGAAAGTTCAAAATTTAGAGCAATTTCTAATAAGCCAAATGTGGACAGATTGGAAAATTTGTTCAGTTCTGAAAATACTTACTTCCGAATAGGAACTATGATAATCCAATGCGGAAGAAATGAAGTCCCTGAAAACTCTAACGAAAACGGGGCTACCTTCAAATTTCCAAAGCCTTTTCCAAATTCGTGTTTTGCTATAACAGCGAATGATGTAGGAGGGGGAGCGAGGTCAGTTGCTGTAAGCCCTGCCTCAACCTCGGAGTTCAAGGCTTGGGCGAGGTTCGGGAAAGATTTTTCAGG
>NZ_AXVL01000038.1 GCF_000482505.1 Leptotrichia trevisanii DSM 22070 | reverse complement strand
AAAAGAGAATACTTGGATAAAGTTCTGAATATTGATTACAAGTCATTTGGGAAAGATATTATTATAACTGGATATGCTGGGCCAAACTGGTTTGTGACAGAAGATCTAAGGGAATATTTTTATAATAAGAAGCCTGACAGAACTAGATACCCTCAGCAGATTACTTCTGAAGAATTTAAAAAACAAGGCTTTACAAAAATCTTTTTCCTTGGAGAAGATCACGACGAATTGCTGGAACTGGAAAATGAGATAAAAAGAGTGGTGGGTGAAGAGAATATAAGTCTTTTATTTGCAAATGAAGGAAGTCTGGAGGTTTTTCCTGCAGATTGTAATAAAGCGAAAGCGGCGGAAGTGGTGCTGGAAAGAGATGGATTAACATTGAAGGACGCTGTTTCATTTGGGGATGGACTGAATGATTATGATTTGATAACAGAAACTGGACTTGGATTTGCAATGGAAAATTCGATTTATTTATTGCTTGAGAAATTGACAGATACAGAAGTTATTGAAAGCAATGCAAATGATGGGATGGCAAAAAAGGTACGAGAACTATTTAATTTATAAAAAATAAAAATATAGGAATAAGAAAGGATTACTTTGAAAAATTTAAAAAAAATTTTTATACAATTTATAAAATTTCTATTTATATCAGGAACTGGATGGGTTATAGATTTTGGATTATACTTAATATTAACTGGTATATTTAATCTTAAAATACTGTATTCAAACATATTAAGCTCTATACCAGCAATAACTTTTGTTTTCATAGTTTCTACAAAAAAAATATTCAAAGAGAATAAAAAAGGATTTTCAATAAAACAGAAATATATAATATATTTTTTATATCAGATGATATTAATATTTTTTATATCTTCATTAGCACAAATATTATATATATTGGCTATTAAAAATAATATTAATTTTAGTTCATTAAAACTAATTATAAAACTTTTAATAACTCCAATTACTATGATACTAAACTTTTTTGTTATAAAATATTTAGCTGAAAAACTTTAGAAAATAAATGTTATAAAAAATATTTCTATTTAAACTAAAATACTAGATTTATTTTAAATTTTTTTATATAATAACAAAAGGAGTAGTAAATTATTTATTATCACTATTATATTTATCTAATTAAAAAAACTACTCCTTCTTAGAGTATATTTTTAAAGAAAGGGTAAAATATAATATGAAAATACTATTAACTGGCTCCAACGGCCAACTAGGACATGACTTCCAAACACTATTTGATAATCTGAATATAAAATATATGGCAACTGATTATCAGGAACTAGATATAACAAGTGAAGAAAATTTAGAAAAGTTTTTTGAAAAAAACAATGATTTTACACACATAATAAATTGTGCTGCGTATAATGATGTGGATAAAGCAGAAAATGACGATAAAGTCTTTTTGCTAAACGAGCAGGCACCCCAAAAACTAGCAGAATTTGCTAAAAAAATAAATGCAATTTTTGTAACTTATTCAACTGATTTTGTATTTGATGGAAAAAAGGGAAGAAGTTATGTAGAAGATGATATTCCTACTCCTACATCGCATTATGGACTTGCAAAGGCGAATGGAGAAAAATTAGTATTGGAAAATTATAAAAAATCCTTTGTAATAAGAACATCATGGGTTTTGGGAAAAGCTAACAATAATTTTAATACCCAAGTCATCAACTGGAGTAAAAATCGTGATACATTAAATATAGTTGATGATCAGATTTCTGCACCCACATATTCAAAGGATTTGGCAGAATTTTCGTGGAAATTGATACAGACTGGACAATTTGGGTTGTATCATATTACAAATAATGGGACTGCCAGTAAATATGATCAGGCAAAATATGTATTGGAAAAAATAGGTTGGAAAGGGACTCTTGAAACTGCGAAAACAGAAGATTTCAATCTCCCTGCCAAAAGGCCTCATTTTTCAAAGTTATCTTCTGAGAAGGTTGAAAAACTGTTGGGAGAGAAGATTCCAGATTGGAAAAACGGGATTGACAGATATTTAATAGAAATGGGAATAATAAAAAAATAGCACTAAAAAAGGAATATTTATCTCTAAGTCATGGAGCAATATTCCTTTTATTTTATATAACTTTAAACTCCAATGAAGTAAACTTCGCTTCATCACTATCACCTCTGGCAATAAGCGAAATTCTACCTCTTCTATCTACACGTAAAAATCTGTATTCCTTTTCTGAAAACTTTCCATTTCGTTGTTTTATTCTTATTTTTTTCCCTTTTAAGTAGCTATTTTCGTTTACAATTTTTAATACATTTTCCCAATTTTTATTTAAGCTATGAAATTGATTCTCAAAATTTGATACGACTTCTTCTATAATTTGCTGTATGGGATGAATTTTTCCAGTGATTTCCACAAGCGAAACAGCTTTTTCACGAAACATTCCAAAGTCAGTGTTATTAATATTTATTCCAATTCCTATTATTATGTGGTTTCTTGCTTTTTCGCATAAAATTCCGCACATTTTTTTATTTTCGTAATAAATATCGTTTGGCCATTTGAAAGTTAGTTTATCTTGACTGCTTATATACTTTTTTAATACTTCGTGGACAATGTAGCCTGCAAAAATTGTTATTTTTTCATCCAATTCAATGTCATCCTTAACGGCAAAGGAGAATAGCGCCGCCCCCTCGTTTGAAATCCATACACTATCCCTCTTACCTCTTCCATCTGTTTGCTTTTTTGCAACTATAACTTCAAATTCTTCTAATTTCAATTGTCGTCTTAAATATATATTTGTCGAATTTATTTCATCAAAAAATTTAAATTTCAAAGGTGTACCTCTTTCTACCTGATTAACTTTAAAATAAAATTTAATTTTATCAATTCATTAACTTAATCTTGGAAATATGAATATTCCGTAAACAGGGCCTGCATGAGCTCCAATTACTGCTCCAATTTCTCTGTTTAATATTAATGAATTTATTTTTGGATTATTTTCCACTTCTGAATAAATTCTCACTACATTTTCAAGCTCTGTCGGAGTTCCACCCCAACCGCTCATAAGAACGATACTTTGTTTCTTGCTTTCACGCTCAATGTATTTTTCGATGTATTTTTGTGCATTACGTTCACCCAGAACCTTTTTCTCAACTGTAACTTCCCCTTGATTTACAGTTAGAATAGGTTTCATATTTAATGCCCCTGCTATTGTTGAACTTGCCTTTCCGATTCTTCCGCCTTTTTCAAGATATTTCAAATCTGGAATAATCATAAGCAGTTTACCTTTTGTCCTAAAGTTATTTACCCAGTTGATAATTTCTGTAAAACTTTCACCTCTTACAGATTTTCCAGCAGCTCCTAATACAAGGAATCCTTGCAGCAATGAAGCCCCCAGACTATCAATCAGCTCAATGTCATTTTCCCTGTTTGTCAAACTTCTTCCAACTTTTGCGGCTTGTATTGTTCCGCTCAATTTTGAAGATGGATGAATAGAAATTATTTTTTTATACCCTTTTTCAAATAATTTATTGTAGGCATTTAAAAAGTCCTGCGGTGATGGCTGAGATGTTTTTATTGTTGCATCATTATCAAGCATTTCGTGCCAAAATTCAGTTTTTGTGATTTCTACACCATCTCTATAAAGCTCTCCATTTATATCAATTTTCAAAGGTACAATTCTTATTGGCAAGCCTTCAATATCCTCATTTGTCAAGTCTGACACAGAATCAGTTAAAATAGCAATTTCAGGCATATTAGGATCTTTATTTTCAATGTAGAAGTAGTAGTAATAGTTTTCCTGATTTCCGTCAATTACAGTTGTTTTTATTTCTGTTAATTTTTCCTCAATATTTTTTTGCGATTTTTCATCTTTTTCATTTCCACTTACAACGACTGTTGTTATAGTGTTTTTAGTTATCAAATCAGCTAATATCACATCTGTAATATCTTTTAATGATTTTTTTGCATATTTTATTTTTCCGTTTACAAGTCCTATAAAGTCATTTTTTGCTATTGTCAAGTCGTCTACTTTTGTATCTCTTACAGCTTTTGTAATTTCTACAGAATAGTTTCTTGCAGCAGCTTCCTTCACTTCGTCAATGTCAATTTCCTTATTTTTTAGGAAATAATATCCATCAAGCATTGTTTTTGTGTCCAGAACCATCACGGTTTTTTGAGCTTTTTCGGCTGCCATTTTAGCTGTTGTGATAACATTTTTATTATTCGGCAGGACATAAACATTTTCCTTTTCGGTTTTATCAATTGCATTTAAAATTTCCTGAACGCTCGGATTTTTACTTTGCCCTCCAAGAATTACCACATCTGCACCGATTTTCAAAAATTCATCTTTCAAGTTTTCAGAATCAGCCAAAATCACGAATGCAGATTTTGTTTTATCAATTTTTGGATTTACAAAGATTTTTGCTTCGTCCTTTTCGCTAAAGATTTGCAGATTATCATGCTGCAATTTCATATTTTCTATTTTCATCTTTTCAAGCGGCCCATATTCCAATGCAATTTCTATTGCCTTTCCAGGATGGTTTGTGTGAATATGTGTCTTGAATTTTTTGGAAGTTTGTGCAAATACCGCAGAATCTCCCAGTTCAAGTACACGTTTTTTGTACTCATCTGTGTCAAAATCCCCATTTAGAATGATGTATTCTGTACAATATTGAAAATGTATGCTTTCAGGATCGTGATCAATATTTGCTATTGTCTTGTCAAATTCAGTTTCTTTTACTTGAGCCTTTTTTAATTCAGCCAGCAAGTTCAGTTCCGTTGTAACTTTATAGAACCCTTCAAAAAAGAAAAATAATCCTTTTCCACCGGCATCAACTACTCCAGCTTCTTTTAATTTTGGAAGCAAGTCAGGTGTTTCTTCCACCGCTTTTTCCCCGGCCTCCACAATTTCTCTTAAAAATTCAACTAAATCCTCAAATTTATCAGCACATTCCATCGCCTTTTCAGAAATCTTTCTGATAACAGTCAGCATTGTCCCCTCAATTGGCTCACTTACGGCATTATACGCTGTTTCTTTAGCACTTACAAGAGCCTCGGCGACATCTTTTGGTAATAACTTAACCTTTTCACCTATACCCTTTAAAAATCCTGTAATCACTTGTGATAAAATTGTACCCGAATTCCCTCTAGCTCCCATCAGTACAGCTTCTTCAACTACTTCCACAAGTTCAGGCATTTTTATTTTATCATCTGTTTTTTCTTCCAAATCATTTATCATAGAATTTAATGTCATTGACATATTGCTCCCAGTATCTCCATCAGGCACTGGATAAACATTTAATTCATTTAATAAGTCCTCATGTTTTGTAACCCATTTTCCTCCACCAATGAACACTAATTTTAGCCTCTTGGCGTCCAAATATTTTATTGCCATTATTTCCTCCTAAAAAATAATTTTATATTTTTTTATATTAATAACATATTTTTTTTAATACATCTTTAAGTATTAAGTATTTAGATAAGTCATTTTTCTAGTTTTTATTTTTAGGTTAATTTATCTAATAATTGTTTTTCACTTTATTTTTATGTTTTTCTTTTTTATAAAGCAAAGGGGAACAATCGCCATCCCCTTTGCAATCCTCGCTCGTCTAAGCATTTTTTGAAAACAAAAATTAAACTCGCTTCGCTCAAACAGTAATTTTTATTTCCAAAAAATCACGACATTTTTAATTTAATTAAACCAAATATAATTAAGAAAAAACAATTATTAATCAAAACGACTTATTTGAATAATTAAAAAAATTTACTTTAAAATTTCCTAAAATTTGTGTTACTTTACGTTTATTAGAAATTTTTGAAATAACTTATCTTTTTTCAAGATAGTTTCGATAAATTCCCGCACTGCTCCTTCTCCGCCGTTTTTAGTAGAAATGAAGTCTGCTATTATTTTTGCTTCATTTACTCCATCTAGTGGAGTTCCAGAAAAGCCTACTTTTTTCATAATTTTTATATCATTTAAATCGTCACCCATATAGGCAATTTCTTCTTTTTGAAGTCCTGTGATTTGCATTATTTCATCTAAAATAACAGTTTTTTCTGAAATGTCCTGATACAGGTATTTTATTTTAAGCCTTTCGGCACGTTTGCTTACCAGTTCAGATTTTCCGCCCGTAATAATTCCAAATTTAATGCCTAATTTTTGTGCATTTACAATGGCATAGCCGTCCTTTACGTTGAATTTCTTTAATTCTTCGCCGCTATTCCCAAGGTAGATACCGCCATCAGTAAGTGTTCCATCTACATCCAGTAAAATTAATTTTATCATTTTTTCTCCATTTTTTATATATAGCTTGTTATTATTATACCATAACATAGGCTTATTGTTCAAATTTATTTTATGATGAAATTTTGAAAAAACTAAAAAATATGATATATTTTAGTAATACCACTTAAAAACAGAATTGAAAAGTTATAATTATTGTACTCAAACCTAATATTTATTTAGTTTTTATCAGTTCTATTTTTGAAAAATTGAATATGGCTATAAAATTTTAAATATATTTAATTTTGAAAAAATGACAGTAATAAAAATAGTTAATTAAATGAAATTCAAATAAAACTCATAAGGATAATAAACTTTTATTCTCTAAAATAGGTACAATCAAAAAATAGGAAGAATCGAGGTAATAGATATGAAAAAAATAAATTTAAAAAAGGGGAATAAAAAATTTGCTTTATTTTCAATGTTATTTTTAATTTTAAGCTGTTCCAATAAAACTGAAAATAATTCAGGCAATACAAATAATATGGCAAATGTTGAGCAGCAAAAAAGCATTTCTCAGGAGGATTTGCAAAAATATACTAAAAATGCGGTACAGACGCAGGATGCCTTTGTGAGCGTGCATAACAGCGTTAAGGATTCGATTGTAAATATCAGAACTAAAAAGACTGTTACAGTAAATACTTACAATCCGCTGGAAGAACTGTTATACGGACGTTCTGGCGGGCAGGAAAAACGTGAGTCAGGTTCACTTGGTTCAGGATTTGTTGTTTCAAAGGACGGATATATTGTTACAAATAACCATGTTATCGACGGTGCAGATGAAATTTATGTAAAATTCTCAAATGGACGTGAATATCGTACAAAACTTGTAGGAACTTCACCAGAAGTTGACATCGCTGTATTAAAAATTGACTCAAACGAAACTTTCAAACCACTGGAATTTGCAAACTCAGATCAAGTCCAAATCGGACAATGGTCAATCGCCTTTGGAAATCCATTAGGACTAAACGACTCAATGACAGTGGGAATTGTAAGTGCCGCTGGACGTAGCTCGTTAGGAATTGAAGAAATTGAAAACTTTATTCAGACTGATGCCGCAATCAATCAAGGAAACAGTGGAGGGCCACTAATTGATATAACAGGCAAGGTTATTGGAGTAAATACTGCGATTTATTCACAAAGCGGAGGAAGTGTAGGAATCGGATTTGCAATTCCGGCAAACTTGGTAATGACTGTAAAAGATTCAATTATTGCAAACGGTAAATTTGAAAAACCATATATTGGTGTATATTTAAACAATTTAGATGAAAATAAAGTAAAAGCTCTTAATCTAAAATCTTCAAATGGAGTATTTATAAGCGATATTGTTCCAAATGGCCCAGCCGCAGTGGCAGGAATAACTAAAAATGACGTTATTACAGCTGTTGACGGAAAAGAAGTAAATTCTGCTGGAGCATTCGTTGGAGAAATAGCCGCTAAAAAAGTTGGACAAACTATAAAATTAACTGTATACAGAAATGGACAGGCAACAGAGGTAGCAGTAACGCTTGTAAAAACTCCTAGTGCTATTGAACAACAGCGTTTTATACAGCAAAGACAGCAGCAGCTTGGAAGATAGGCTCTCATTAATTTGTTGTAGATTTTGAACATACAAATATTAATATTGAAAATAAGAAAAATACTCTAAATTTATGTTAGGGTATTTTTATTTTTCAAATTTAGTATTAGGTTATTTTGTTTAATAACAGTTTTTACTATTTTTTTCTTTTTATATTTTTCCAGGATTTCTCATTGCCACAAATCACTATCTTGATAATTAAAATTGAAATTCGAGAAGCATGGGTACAGGGAGATGGTACCTGATGTCCTTGCTTAAAATAAATTTTGAATATAAATAAAATTAAGAAAAAACAATTATTAAACAAAATAATCCAAAATATAAACTTAAAAGAATGATTTAATTAAATGATTAAATAGTTAAATAATATTTATAAAATATGGGGTATAATTTATATTAATTGTATAGAATGTTTAAATTTTTATCAAAATTAATTTGATTTTACTATAAAGAAAAAAGGAGTTTTTAGCGATGGAATGTAAGATTTTTGCTGTAAAAGATATAAAAGGTAATAATAAAATTGTGAAAAATATGTTTTTACTTATGAAAAAACATTATGAAAATATGAAAAAAGATAAATTTTTAAGAGATTTGTATGATAAAAATGATGTTTTTCTGTTGTTTGAAAATAATGAATTAAAGGGATTTTCTACAATAAAAAAAATGAAATTAAATATTAAAAACGGTAAAGATTCTGAGAAAAAAAGAATAGCTGGATTTTTTTCTGGGGATACTATTATTGAAAAGGGATTTTCGTGGGGAATTGAATTTCAGAAGGAATGGATAAAATACTGCCTTTTGGAAAGTGAAAAAAATATGAAAAATGGTGTGAAAACTTATTGGTTCTTGATTTCTAAAGGGATAAAGACATACATGTATCTTCCGACGTACTTTAAAAATTTTTGTCCAAAGGCGGATTATACTGAAAGTGAGATGGAGAAAAAAATAAAAGATATTTATGCTGAAAAAATATATGGTAATAGATACAACAAGAAAATTGGAATTGTTAAAAACGATGGAACAAATGACTTTTTGAGGGAAAATGTCGTTGTACTTTCGGAAAAGCAGTTGAAAAATAAAAATATACAGTTTTTTTTAGAAAAAAATCCCAACTATCAGAAAGGCGATGAGCTGGTGTGCCTTGCCGAAATTTCCTTTGATAATTTAACAAATTTGGGAAAACGGGTTTTGAAGGAAATTTTTTAATTTTTAAAACTAAATAGTTTGATTCAAAAAGTAAAATTTGATTTTTTAAAAAAATAAATTTCAATGATTTTTATGATAAAATATTGGAAGTTAAATAAATAAAAAAGGTGAATTTTATGAAGATGTTGTTTATTTATCCTGGATTTGGAAAGAAAAAGGGACAGAAATATATTTTTCAGTTGAGGACGTTTGAGCCGCTTACGTTTGCTTACTTGCGGGCATTAACTCCTTATGATATTGAGTGTGAGCTGATTGATGAGAGGATTGAGGCGATTGACTATGATAATGATGCAGATGTTGTTGTAATTACTTTGGAAACTTATACGGCACGGCACGGATATGAGATTGCTAAAAAATTTAGGGAAAAAGGAAAAAAGGTTATTGTTGGGGGGACACATGCTTCGCTTGTGCCAGATGAGGCTATGAAGTATGCAGATTCTGTAGTTACAGGATATGCTGACGATATTTGGGGGAAAATTATTAAGGATTATAGGAATGGAACGGAAAAGAAACTGTATATTGGGGGGCTTAGCAATAAATTTTTAATACCAGACAGAAGTATTTTTAAGAAAAAATATTTAATTTCAGTTGTGGAAACTGGACGTGGGTGTCCTCATCACTGTGAATTTTGTGCAATTTCGGCAGTTAATAAGAAACGGTATGCTAAAAGACCTGTTGATAGTGTAATTGAGGAATTGAAGCATATAAAGTCAAAATATATATTTTTTGCTGATGATAACTTTGTTGCAGATCCGAAATATGCGTTGGAGCTTTGTGAGAAGATAAAGCCGTTAAAGAAAAAATGGATTTCGCAAGGGGCGATAACGATGGCAAAAAACGAGAAACTGCTTGCGGCTATGCGAGATAGCGGATGCCTTTTTATTTTAATAGGATATGAGTCAATAAATAAAGAGGCTCTTGACAATATGAAAAAGGAATGGAGCTACAAGCTGGGAGATATTGAGGAATCAACACGGATTATACATAAATACAACATTGGAATTTATGCCACATTCGTTTTTGGGTTTGAAGAAAAAATCGGCACTACGTTTGAAGATACTGTAAAATTTGCACAGAAAAATCATCTGGAATTTGTCCAGTTTAACTACCTCGTACCTTTCCCAAATACCGAACTTTATTTTAAAATGGAAAAGGAAGGAAGGCTTTTGTACAAAAAGTGGTGGCTGGAGCCACAAAAATATTCATATTTATTTTTTGAGCCTTATGATATTTCTACAAATGAGTTTCGTGACAGGTGTATTGCAGTAAGATATGCATATCATTCTGTAAAAAATATTTTGGGAAGAACCTTTGATGTGTTAAAAAGGACAAAAAATATACCATTTTCCATTATGTATTTGTTTTTGAGCTTTGGGCAGAAGGCTGTTATAAAGAAATTTCAGGATTTGCCAATTGGAGATAATTTAGATGAAAAAATTCGGTAAAAAAAGTAAATTTTATGAAGTAAAAAATTTAAAATATGTGATTTTAAACAGATTATTCATATTTTTTTGTAAAAAATCCTACAAAGATTTTGTTTCCAATATAAAAAGTAAAAGTAAAATTCGGCAAACGCAAGTAAAAATACTTTTGGAAATATTGAAAACTAATAAAAATACAGAATATTTAAAAACTTTTGAAACAGAAAGCCAAATTTTAAATGCAGAAAATGAAAAAGAATTAATAGAAAAATTTCAGAATAAAATTCCGATTGTGAATTATGAGGATATTAAGGAGTTTGTGGAAAAGGAGAAAAGTGGGGAAAACAATGTTCTTTTGAGTGATAAAATTAAGCTATTTGAACTTACGAGCGGGAGCACATCCGATGTGAAATATATTCCATACACCGAGAAATTTTTGAAAAGCTATATGAATGGCGTTTTTGCATGGATTTACAATTTATATCAAAATAATAAAAGACTTTTTTTTGGAAGTTCCTACTGGTCTGTTTCTCCCATTTTAAAGCGAGAAGTTGTAACTAGCGGAGGAATCCGTGTGGGAATCGAAGATGATACTTCGTATTTTGATAAAGTTTCTGGATTTTTTTTAAATAAACTGTTTACAGTTCCGAAAGAGATAAAAAATATTCAGAATATGGAGGATTTTTTGCTGATTACAGCGGTGTTTCTGCTTTTGTCAGAACATCTTACGATGATTTCTGTCTGGAGTCCATCGTTTCTTATGATTTTGCTTGATTTTATTGAAAAAAATCATAAAGTGATTTGTCAAATTGTAAAAAGTGAGGATTTAGATGCTGAGTTTTTTGCCGATAAAAATTTGGAAAATAAAAAGTATTTTCAGATTATTAAGAAAAAGTATAGGAAATTGTGGAAAAAAAATAGAAGTAAATTTTTGATAAATTATTTTGAGAAATATGAAAAAAATATTTTGAGTAAAAATGATAAAACTCAGAATTTAGAAATTACGGAAAAAAATAACGAGAATGAAATTATAGCTGAAAATAAGAATTTGGAAACTAAATTAGGAAATAAAATTGTGGAAAACTTTGTGGATTACTCTGTGATTTGGGAAAAGCTTTCGCTTGTGAGCTGCTGGGCGGATAGTGATTCCTATGAAATTTTTATGAAATTGAAGGAAAAACTGAATCCCAATAAAAAAAACATGAATTTGAAATTTCAGGGAAAAGGGCTTATGTCAACAGAATGCATCGTAAGTTTTCCGCTGGAAAATGTGAAAAATGGGAGCGCTATTGCCTATAACTCGTTTTTTTATGAATTTATTCAGGTTTCTGATGATAAGCTGGAAAACAGGAGTCCAAAACTTTTGGATGAATTGGAGCTGGGAGAGCGTTATTGCGTTGTTGTTACGACAAATGCTGGGCTTTACAGATATAATACGAATGATATTGTGGAAGTTACAGGATTTTATCATAAAATTCCGATTGTAAAGTTTGTTGGTAGAATAAATAATTTTTCTGACATTGTGGGGGAAAAATTAAAAAATTCGTTTGTGGAAAAGCAGGTTTTAACAACATTGGAAGAAAATAATATAAAGAGGGAATTTTTACTGTTTGCACCAGTAAAAAATGAAACAGGGGAAATTTTTTATACTTTATTTTTAGAAATAAAAAAAGATGGCAGAAAATTTAATTGGAAACAAATTGAAAATAAAATTAACAGCAGTTTATGCAAAGCATTTCATTATGAATATGCGTATAAATTGGGGCAGTTGAGAAAAGTAAGAGTATTTTTAATAGAAAAGGATGGATTAAAGACTTATACGGCTGAAAAATCGAAAAAGCAGAAAATAGGCGATATAAAATATCGGCTGCTAGATAAAAATTTTGGCTGGGAAAATAAATTTGCAGGAGGATTTGGAGAATGAAAGTGGCATTACTGGCACCAGCAGGGGCAATGTACAGATTTAATGGAACATTTAAGAAGGCGATTCACTATGCACCGCTCACATTATCGACACTTGCGGCGTATATTCCAGAAGACATCGAAGTTGTAATTCATGATGAAACGATTGAAAAAATACCGCTTGAACTGGATGCGGATATTGTTGTTATGACTTCTATTACGGGAACCTCGGAAAGAGTGTATAAATACGCAAGATACTTTAAAAGCAAAGGAAAAAAAGTAATTTTGGGCGGACCTCATCCTACGCTTTGTCCAGAAGAGGCGATACAACATTGTGATTCTGTTGTAATTGGGCGTTCTGAATGGCTTTTTACGGAAATAATGGAAGATGCGAGAAATAACAGTTTAAAGAAATTTTATGTGCAGAAGGAAAATAGCCTGGAAAATTTGAAATTACCAAAAAGGGAACTTTTGAAAAAGGAAAGATATATTTCCATAAATAGCATTGAAGCTACAAAAGGATGTTCTTTCGACTGTTCCTTCTGCGTTGGGAAGGCTTTATACCCCAAATTACTGAAAAGACCAATTAATGAAATTATTGCGGAAATTGAGACTTTTAAGAAAAAAGAAGTTTTGTTTATAGATTTAAATTTGATTGCTGACAAAAATTATGCTAAAAAACTGTTTATTGAATTGACACCTCTCAAAAAATGGTGGTTTGGGCTGGCAACTTCCAACCTTGTTCACGATGACGAAATGATAAGGTTAATGGCAAAAAGTGGCTGTAAAGGCTTGCTTATTGGATTTGAAGCTGTCTCGAAAGAATCGCTGCGGGCTATGAATAAAGGGGTAAATGTTATGGCTGATTACCATTTGCTTATGAAAAAGCTGCATCATTATGATATTGCTGTAAACGGAACTTTTACATTCGGTGCAGATGACGATGATAAGGATATATTCAAGCGAACGGTGGAGGAAGTAATAAAAATGAAAGTTGACTTGCCAAGATACTCTATATTAACTCCATTTCCTAAAACAAAACTTTACAATGATTTGGAGAAGCAAGGCAGAATTTTTGAAAAAAACTGGACAATGTACGATGTTCAGCACGCTGTATTTCATCCAAAAAAAATGACAGCACAGGAACTTCAGGAAGGTGGAATTTACGCTTGGAGGGAAACTTATAAAGTAAGCTCAATTTTTAAAAGAATCGCAAGATTCAGCGTTATTGCACCAATTATGCTTAATACTAACTTGGGGTATAGGCATTATGCCGATAAATTGGAGGAATTTACTTTTGAAAAAATGACAGATAATTCTGATATTCCAAATGTAGATTAATTAGTTAATTTTAAATAAACAATCATATAAATTATTTTTTTATTAAGAAATTTTGATTAATAGTAGTTTTTTCATTTATATTTATGTCTTTTTTTATATAAAGCAAAGGGGAACAGTCGCCATCCCCTTTGCAAACCCGGCTTGTCTAAGCGTTTTTTGAAAATAAAAATTAAACTCGCTTCGCTCAGACAGTAATTTTTATTTCCAAAAAATCACGACATTTTTAATTCAATAATACCAATTGTAATGTTAAAAAAATAATAAGCAAAATTTCGTTAATAGAAAAAGAACTGTTTGAGATTTTTGAGTACAATTTAAATTACAGTTGATTAAGGAGATGGAATAATCTTTATTAAAAATCGAGTTTTCTTTTTCTGTTATAAGAAAGTTTTGCGTAAAGCGGGGTAGTTCGTAGAACGTTTCGCCGTTAATCTCTAAGTAGTAGCAAGTTATATATGTAAAAATAACTTTTATTGCAAAAAAGGGCATGGCGTTTGATGCCCTTACGTTAAATGAAACTAATTAAAAAAAAGAAAAATTAAAAAATTTTATATAAATAAGATTTTAAGTTTAATTATAATGTTTAAGACAATAAATTAAATTATTGATAAGGAGAAGAAAAATGAAAATAGCTTTTTTACGTCCTAATATGGGGGGAAAACGTTCCAATGATGCGATAGAGCCGCTTGCTTTTGCGGTGCTTTCGGGGCTTACGGATAAGACTAAACATGAGCTTATGCTGTTTGATGATAGGATTGAGGATATTCCGATGGATCTTGAGGTTGATTTAATTGTAATTTCTACGTTTACGATGACGGCTAGACGGGCTTATGAACTAGCAAAAAATTATAGGAAACGTGGGGTTTATGTGATGATTGGAGGGTATCACGCCTCGCTTATGCCTGATGAAGTGCAGGAACATGCAGATACGGTTTGTGTGGGAAGTGGAGAAGTTACTTGGAATGAATTTTTGAATGATTTGGAAAATGGGGTGCCGAAAAAGAGGTATGAATGTAGAAAATTGCCGGATATTAATAATGTTGTTTATGATAGGAGCATTTACAAGGGGAAAAAATATTCTTTTGTCGTGCCAGTTCAGTTTGGGCGAGGCTGTATGCATCAATGTGAATTTTGCACGATTGGGGCAGTTCACAAAGGAGATTTTCAACATAGGGATGTTGAGAATGTGATAAATGAGGTAAAGGAAATTTTTAGAACGAATAAAAGGGCGAAAATTGTTTATTTTGTGGATGATAATATTTTTGCCAATAAGAAAAAAGCTCTAAAACTGTTTGAAGAATTGAAAAAACTGAAAATAAAATGGGCTTGTCAAGGCAGCATCGATATTGCAAGAGATGAGAAATTGATAAAATTGATGTCAGAAGCAGGGTGTATTGAAATGCTTCTAGGATTTGAGAATATAAATATAAAAAATATTAAGAAGATGAAAAAGGTTGCAAATTATAAGTTTGACTATGAAAAAATCATTGATATTTATAAAAAATACAGGATACTTGTACACGCAAGCTATGTAATCGGATATGATTATGATGATAAAAACTGCTTTGATGAAATTTTGGAATTTTCTAAAAAGCATAAATTTTTCCTTGCAGGCTTTAACCCGGCATTGCCAATACCAGGAACTCCTTTTTATGAAAGATTAAAAAAAGAAGGAAGACTTCTTTATGAAAGATGGTGGCTGGATGAGAACTTTCGTTATGGGAAAGCGTGCTTTGAGCCATATAATATGACGATCGAGGAATTTGAGGCGGGAATTTTGAAGTGCAAGGTGGAATACAACAGACATTCGAGTATCTGGAAAAGGCTGTTTGACGGTGCTGCCAATTTTAAACATGCCCTTGTATTTCTTGCTGTAAATTATATCAATCGAAAAGAAGTTTATAACAAAAAAGGAATAAAATTATGAGAATAATGCTTGTTTTAGCAAAGGATAACATTTACAAATACAACTCGATTCACAAAAGAAAATATTATCCGCAAATTACGTTAATAACGCTGGAATCACTAATTGACAGAAAGTATAATGCTGATGTTGTTATTGTGGATGAAGGTGTGGAAAAATGGGATGCTACTTCTAAAAAATATGAAAACGAAAAATTTGACTTAATTTGTATTTCTTCGGTAATTTCAGGATCGAAAAGGGCAAAAGAGATTGCCAAGTTTTGGAAAAGTAAAGGAGCGCATACATTAATTGGCGGACATTATGCGACAGCTTTGAAAGAAGAGGCATTACAATATTTTGATACAGTAATTACGGGAGCTGCTGAAATTTCATTTCCGATGTTTCTTGAAGATTTTACAAATGGAACTCCAAAAAGAGAATATTTTAATCTTGTTGGAAATGATTATGAACCGAAGCCATTAAACCGAAAACTTTTGAAAAATAAAAAATATTTTAAAAATTATGGCACAATCGTCGCAAACAACGGCTGCCCTAATAAATGCTCCTACTGTTCCATCACAAAGATGTATTCTGGAAAAAATCAGATAAAAAGCATAGAGTACGTGATAAATGAAATAAAAACGAATAAGCCTAAAAAATGGATATTCCTTGATCCAAACTTTTTAGGCAACAGAAATTACGCCATTCAGCTAATGGAAGAATTGAAGAAATTAAAAATAAAATGGACTGCTTCTGCAACAATAAATATTGGTAATGATAAAAAAATTTTGCAGTTAATGAAAGAATCTGGCTGTATAGGCTTGGTTATCGGCTTGGAAAGTTTTGTTCAGGAAAATCTTGACGGAGTAAATAAAAAATTTAACAATGTCGCAGAATACAAAAAACTCGTAAAAACGATTCAATCTTATGGAATATCAGTCCTTTCCACACTTATGATAGGAATGGAAACTGACACAGTGGAGTCAATTCGCCAAATTCCTGATATTATTGAGGAAATTGGGGTAGATGTGCCAAGATATAACATAATTACTCCGTATCCAGGAACACCTTTTTTTAATCAGTTAAAAGAAGAAGGCAGATTACTTACAGAGGACTGGTATTACTACGACACTGAAACAGTCGTATTCAAGCCTAAAAATATGAGTTACGACACATTGCAGAAGGAATTTTATAAATTGTGGCTTGATACTTTCACTTTCAAGCGAATTTTAAGAAGAGTGAAAACTTCTAGGAATAAGGGGCTGAAATTCATTTTGGAAGTATTTTCTAGGCAGCATGCACGGAAATTCAGGAAGTATGGGAAGATTAAATTTGAGAAGTAAACGACTTAGATTATTTTATTTAATGACAGTTTTTACTATTTTTATTGTGTTTTTTCTTTAACAATTTATCAGGAACAGATAACTATTTTTTTGAAAGACTCAAAAAAGAAAGGAATGCTAAGAATGAAAAAAGAAAAAATAATAAAACTGTTTATAACATTATTAACAAGTGTTGTAATTGTTTTTTCTATATTATTTTATCAAAATTCTATTCATGAAAATGAACTTGAGAAATTCAGCTATAAAAAATATTTACATGAATTTGGATTTAGTAAAACTGAAAATCCAACTGAAGAAGAAATACAAAACAGTGATAAATACTTGAAACTTTTAGATAAAGCTACTTATGAAAAGAATAAGGAAAATTACATAGAAGCAGAAAATATTTACATGGAAGCTGTAAAATATAATATTCTAGGCTATCAGGAAATAGGCAGAATGTATTTAGAAGACATTGAAAATACTGGAAAAGCGATAGAATATTTTGAAAAGGCTTATGATAAAGGGGATATAAATGCAGCATTTTGGTTAGGACAAAGTTATGAAAAAATAAATGATGAAAATATGAAAAGGAAATGGTATGAAAAAGGTGCTTTAAATGGCGATACTGATTCTGAAATTTATTTTGGAAGATTATTGTATTTGGAAAATAAAAAAGATGAAGCTGAAAAATGGTTCAGAAAAGCACTGATAAATTCAAAAAATGCTATCGCAATTTATAACCTTATGATAATAAATTATGAAAAAAGAAATATAAAGGAAGTTAAAAAATTGCAAAAGCAATTACACGAAAAAGGTGTAGAAGAAATGGATGACAATATGTTGGGAAAAGTAAAATATATGACGGGGAATAAAAAACAGCAACATATTTTCGTGTATCTTAATAATGCTGATAATTTTATTGAGAAAAAACAGTATCTAGAAGCTGAAAAAGAGTATATAAAAGCAATAAAATATGATAAAAAAATAAATTATTATTTAGCAGAATTATACAGGATTTACTTAAAAGATGTAGAAAAATCAGCAGAATTACATGAGGAAGCTACAAAAGTAGGCGAAAAAAGAGCATTTGCATTATTAGGGGATATATATTTAAATCGGGGAGAAACAAAAGAAGCAACAAAATGGTATAGAGAAGGAGCAAAAAAGGGAGAGTCAAATTCCCAATATAGAATAGGGAGAATTTTACAGCTTTCAGGAGAAATCAAAGAGGCATTTAAATATTACAATAAGTCGGCAAAACAGAAAAATATTTATGGTATAATCAGAGTTATAGAGTATTATTATGTAAATAAAAATTATAAGGAAGAAAAAAAATGGATTTATAAAGTTTTTAATGAAAATAACATTTTAGAATTAAATAAAAAAAGAAAGTTTATATTACTAAATAGACTCAAGGAGATAGAAGAAAATAATTGAATTAACGAAATATAATGAGAATAATGTATTGAAAGTAAACTAAAATTAACAGATAAAAACAAAAATCTTGAAAAAAAATATTTTCTTGAAAGGAACAAAAATTCTGAATAATAAAAAATCGTAAAAGGAGAAAAACAGTGAAAATAACATTTATACTGCCAGCCATTGGAAAGAAAAAAGGGCAGAAATATATAAAAACATGGAAAAATATGGAGCCGCTTATGATTGCAGTTTTAAAATCTTTAACTCCTGAGGATGTTGAAACGAATTTTATGGATGACAGGAACGAGTTTATAAATTATAAGGAAAATACAGATCTGGTTGTGATTTCTGTGGAAACTTATACTGCCAAAAGGGCTTACGAAATAGCAAAAAAATTTCAGAAAAGAGGAATAAAGGTACTTGCAGGGGGGTATCATCCAACTGTAGAGCCTGACGAGTGTCTGGAACATTTTGATTCGATTATTTTGGGGAATGCAGAAAGCGTGTGGACAAAGATGTTGAACGATTTGAGAAAGAATAAGCTGGAAAAACGGTATTATGGGGTAACTACGTCTTTTGCAATGCCTGACAGGAGTATTTACAAGGATAGGAAATATTCACCGCTTGCATTAATTGAAACTGGGCGTGGGTGCAATTTTGCGTGTGATTTCTGTGCGATTCATTCTTATTATGAGAAAAAGTACTTTAGACGTCCTATTGAGGAAATTGTGCAGGATATAAAAAATTCTGGGAAGAAGTATGTTTTTTTTATTGATGATAATTTTGTGGCGGATCATAAACATGCGATTGAGATTTGCAAGGCGATTGCTCCATTAAATATAAAATGGGTAACGCAAGGGGCTATTACCATTGCGAAAAATGATGAACTGCTTTACTGGATGAAAAAAAGCGGATGCAAAATGATTTTGATTGGATATGAGTCGATGAATCCAAATATTTTAAAGGATATGGGGAAAGGCTGGAGAAGTGGCGTTGGGGAAATAAATGAACTGACGGAAAAAATTCATAGTTATGGAATCGGAATTTATGCTACTTTTGTATTTGGTTATGGAAATGATACGAAGGAAACTTTTGATGAAACGGTAAAATTTGCCAAAAAACATGGATTTTACTTTGCGGCCTTTAACCATCTCGTACCATTCCCAAAAACAGGCATTTACAGAAAACTAAAGGAAGAAAAGCGGCTTCTTAGTGAAAAATGGTGGCTGGATGAAAAATACCCATACGGACGAATTTCCTTTCTTCCAAGTGATCAGACTCCCGATGAACTTTCCAAAAAATGTGCCAATGCAAGAAAAAGTTTTTTTGGATGGCGTTCAATACTTAAAAGAGGATTTATGCAGTTAAAACGGAGCCATGATTTGGGAATGTTTGCAATATTTTTTGCGCAAAACTTTAATTTGAAAAAAGAAGTTATGGGGAAATATGATTTACCGTATGCACAAAACTTGGATGAAGCTCCAAAATAATTTTCAGTAAAATAAGCCGTAAGTATTGTGATAATTTCAAAGATACAGTAAAACTGCTTTAAAACCGAAATAAAAAGTTATAACTGTTTTACTCAAATCCTAAATCTATATAATTTTTAACAGTTTAATTTTAAATGGGTTTGACTATATTTAGAATTTGATAAAACAAATGTTCTGAAGCAAAGGGGGACTTGCCCCCTTGTGAAAATAAAAAAACCTTATATTATTGAACAGATTCAGTAAGTTTTTAAAAGATATATTGAAAGTCAAAGACAGGAAAAATAAAAGTTAGATTCCATCCCGCCATCTGTCCTGAAACCAGAACCATTGCTCTGGCAGTTTTAAGATAATTTTTTCATATTCGGCTAAAATGGATTTCATAATTTCGTGTCTATTTTCATAATTTTCAGGCTGAATAACTTTATCTATAAAAATGTGGCAAATATTATTTTCATCAACTTCATTATGGACAATGACAATAGGTATATTTTCCTTTTTGGAAAAATATGCAGGAAAACCTGAATTAGTGGTAGGTAAATTAAAAAAAGTAATTTTATCACCTTCTGGTTTCTGTACATCACTTAAAAGCACAAAAACGCCCTTTGAATTTTTATTTTTCAAAAAAGATTTGTAATTTTGTTCTGGAAAATAAGTCATGTTATTCTTAAAACGGATTTTATCCATATAAGATTCAATAAATTTGTTTGAGATAATTCTAATAGGAATAAACATTGTATCGTTTCTCGTCGGAAACAGGCTGGCGTGAAAAAATCCGAAATGTGAAGTAACAAGAATAATCCGTTCATTTTCACTCTTTAATTTTTCCAGTAATTCAGAACTATATATTTTTGGCGAAAAATTTTCAAAATATTCATATATCCAAAAAGGCAGTAAAAACGACTTTGCTGTATTTTTATAAGATTTTATTGCAATTTCCTTGATTTTTTTCTTTGAATAATTAAAACTATTTTGTTCATTTAAAATCAAATTTAAGTTACGATACGACAATTTTCTTCCTTTTGGAATGAGATAAAAAAGCAAAACACCAATAAATTCAGATATTTTTAGACGAATTTTGGGTGAAAGAAAATTAAAGATTTTTATAAAAATATAAAAAATTGAGAATATTATAAAATCTATGGTTGTTTTCATAAAATGCTCCTTTAAATATAATCTATTTAATAAATTATACCACAGAAAATAAAAAAAATTAATTTTTTAGTATTGAAATTTATCTTTAGAAGTGTTATAATATTTTTGAGTAAAAACCAACAGATTGAATATAACAAATTGTGAAAAAAAAGTCTTGTTCATTATTGAATGGGACTTTTTTTTATGTTATAATCATTTGTCAAGGCTTCACAAACCTTGATGTTATGTTCGATATGTTGGGAGGTGGTCTCAATGATGAACTGGGATTTGACTGTTTTAGCAGTTATAATCACTGCTTTTTTATTTTTTAGCAGTCAAAAATAATTAAGTAAATTCCCATTGTTCTTCCCACCTTATGCCTGTCAGTTCTATTTACTGGACTGGCAGGTTTTTCGTTAAAATACCAAGGAGCTTTCTAAAAATGATAGAAAAAATAAAAATCGGTCTAAATAATTTGTATTTATTTAAAAATAAAAATGATGAATATTTATTGCTAGATACAGGGATAAATGTGAAAAAGGAAAAAATTTTGAAAAAACTGATTCAGAAAATTGGAGATATAAAAAAGATAAAAGTGATAGTTCTAAGCCATTCCCATTCTGATCATGTAGGAAATCTGAAAATACTCATTGATGAAATTGGAGATGTTAGAGTTATTGCACATAGAAATTCTGAAAATATATTAGAAACAGGAAAAAGTGTTATTCCAAATGGATTTTATCCGTTTACAGAAAAGATTTCTAAAAAATTGAAAAGTAAAAAGAATTTTAGTAAAAATATCTTTTCAAAATTGGAGAAAACTGATATGAAAAAAGTGATTTTTATTAATTTTTTACAACAGGAAAGGATTTTGCTTTCAGAATATGGTTTTGGGAATATGGAAATTATTGAAACAAAAGGACATTCAAATGATTCGATTTCTCTTGCAGTTTTTGATGAAAAAAATAATAAGAAATATTTGTTTTGTGGGGATATGGTTCAGAACTTATGTTTTAAATTTCCATTAATTCCGCTATTTGGGGAGAATAAGGAAGAGTTGATTGAAAATTGGAAAAAGATTATTCTGAATGGCTATGATAAAATTTTCCCTGCGACTGGGAAAGAGATTACGGCACGAGATTTAATTAGGAGACTGGGAAAAGATGAGAAAAATAGAATTTAAAATTATTCAAAATAGTAATTACAGCGATGAAATAAGAAATATTCTGGATGAAGAGGAAATGGAATCGCTTATACAGGTAAAATATGAGAAAGTGCCGAATTTATTTGAATCATTGCAAAAAGATAGTGAAAAGACACCGATTATCGTGGTAGGAATTGATACTGAAAATGACAATCTTGTTGGTGTTGGAGCTTGTTCTATTTTTAAAAATAATATCGGGTATTTAAATTCATTTAGAATAAAAAAAGAATATCGGAATAAAGTCAATTTTGGCAAGCCTTACAAAATGTTAATAACAGAAGCCAAAAAATGTGGAGTAAAAACTGTAATTACGACTATTCTTGAAGAAAATAAAATAGCACAAAGAATCTTGACAAAAAGGCGAAAAAGTATGCCAATTTATGAATTTTATAAAAACATTGTATTTTTTAGTTTGAAAAATAATAGAAAAGGTGATTTGGCAGTAAACGATGAAGAAATTTTAAATTATGGAAATTTTGAAATTCACTTGAAAAATAAGGCTAATAAAAAATATGTTGTGATGGACTATAAAAAAATTTATAAATTTTTGTATAACTTTAGAAAAGTGATAGCATTTTTTGGATATCCAGAAATGCCTGAAATTAATAAAATTTCAAATTTTTTGTATGCGGATTTTATTTTAAAGAACAAAAATGCAGATGAGAAAAAAAATAAAAATGAATTTAGAAAAGCTGTAAAATTTATTCAAAATAAAGGCTATAATTGTGATTTTTTTATGATTGGAAGTTATGAAAACTCGTTTTTGGAGAAGAATTTGAATAAAATGAAGGTTTTTAAGTATAAAAGCAAGATGTATAGGGTTTTTTATGAAAAAATTTGTAATTGTAAAAATAATGAAGAAATTAAAGATGAGGATTGGGAATTTTTACTTTGGAATTTGTAATATGAATTTTATAATCAAAGTGCAACACCTAAATATATTAAAATAATGTGCTTATTTTTTCAAATATAAAAATTTTATATTTATTAGTTCAATTTTTAAAAATATTTTATTTATTTTTAATAATAAAGATTATTTTATATAAAATATTATAAATTTATCTGATAAAAGTGTTATAATTTTTTACAAAATAATATTTGAGGAGGATTTTATGAAAAAATTAAATACAAATCAGTTGAAATATATTGCTTTATTTTTTATGTTTTTAGACTCAGTATTTTTTGCATTTTCAGGATTTTTACCATCTTGGATTCATTTAATCACAAGATTTGTGGCACCATTATTTGCATTTTTTACAGTGGAAGGCTTTTATCATACAAGAAATCGTAAAAAATATATGGCAAGATTGTGGATAGCCGCTATTTTGATGCAATTTGGAAATGTAATTTCATTTATTATACTAGGAGAAAGATATCAAATAATAGATAATATTTTTTTAAGTCTTGCGATTGGATTTACAATAATTTATTTCTTGCAAAAAGGGAGAAGTAGTAAAAAAGTAATTTATAATATTTTAGGAATTTTTCTTTTTATTTTGGGATTGGTATTTTCTTTTGTTCCTATTGTGATTGGAAATTATATCATGGGGCTTGAAGGTGGAATACAGACTTTGTTTACAATGATTAGTTTTTGGGCATTTTATGGAAATAGAAAAAAGCAAGTAATAACATTTTTGGTTTTGAATATGTTATATATTCCATTATTTACGCCATCGTTAAATCCTGCTAAATACCCTAATTCAAGAGCATGGTTTGATAGTTTTTGCTATAACAGCGACGGTTTAACATTTTTATTTTTGCCATTCATATTTTTATACAATGGAAAAAAAGGAAGCAAGGCACCAATTCACAAATGGTTTTTCTATATTTTTTATCCTTTACAATTTTGGATTTTGAATATTCTTGCATTCTTTTTGAAAATAAAAAGCTAAAGTTAAGCTATAACGCTTCTGATTTGTTTAGTCTTATCAGTTTGAATTTGAAAAAAGAGGGAGTGTACAAATAAAGCAAGGAAAAAAATGTAAAAAATTCTTATTCCCTGCTTTTTATTTTTTTATTTTATAAAGAAGTCAAGTAATCAACCAGTTCTTTTTCAATTTGTACATTAAATTTTCCAATTCTGAAACTGTATTTAATGTCTTCAAAATTTTCTGAATTTTTTTCCATTTCTTTTCTTACCACAGTTGGAAATTCACTCCAGAAAGTATTATATTTCCCATCTACATACGAAATTAATGTAGGTATTTTTATTTTTTCATCTGTATTTGGAAAAAATTCTTTGGCAGTTTCTCTTGAACGGTAGTCAATTTTTATTTTATTATTCAAGTCGCTGAATTTTTTTAGGAAAGGGACAGTTGCACGGCAATCTGGACAATAAACTTGTGCTACGGCGATAATTGTAATATCTTTATCTATATTTCTGATAGCTTTTTCAGTTTCGCTTGACAAAGAAATTTTTTCTATAATTCTTAGCTGCTTTTTATCTTCTTGTGCTTCAGTCACTTCAAATTTTAAATAATCTTCAAATGTTCCCATTGCTTTCACCTCATAAATTTTATTTCTCTTTTTGATATTGTATCATTATTAGGCAAGTTTTTGCAAGTTTAAAAAATTTTTAATTCAAATTTTGGGGGTAATGTGCTAAAATCATTGTAGGAGGAAATTTTATGTATAAGGCTGTTGTAAGTGATCTGGACGGGACGCTTTTAAATGAAGAGCATAAGGTTAGTCCGTTCACAAAGGAAACAATTGAATTGCTGCTGGAAAAAGGGATAAAATTTTATATTGCGACTGGACGGGGTTATGTTGGAGCAAAGGAAATAATGGACGAAATTGGATTGAAGATTCCTTTGATTACGTCAAACGGTGCCAGAATTGTAGATGAAAATGGAGTAGAAATTTATGTCAACAATATTGAGCAGAAATATGTGGATAAAATTTTTTCGATTGACTATAAATCATTTGACAAAGGAATAATTTTGAATGGATTCTCAGGCAATCACTGGTACGTAACAGAAGATGCCAGAGATTATTTTTATGCCCAAAAGTCAAATAGAAAGCAGTATCCGGAGCAGATTGAGCGGAATGACTTTGAAAAACTTGCTTTTACAAAAATATTTTTTCTGGGCGAACATGAAAAATTACTGGAAATAGAAAAGGAAGTACGAAAAGTAACAAACGGAAAAGTTAATATCGTATTTGTAAATGAAAAAAGTCTGGAAATTTTTTCAAGGGACTGTGATAAGGCTGTGGCTGCGGGATTTTTACTGTTAAGAGATGGAATGGCATTACAAGATGCTGTTTCATTTGGGGACGGATTTAATGATTACGACTTGATAACTCAGACAGGACTTGGATTTGCAATGAAAAATTCAATTTACAGATTGCTTGAAAAACTGACGGATACTGAAATTATCGAAAGTAACGCAAACGACGGGATGGCAAAGAAAGTGCGAGAACTCTTTGATTTATAAAATCACTTTAAAACTAAACTTCAAAGTTATAAGTATCTTACTTAAAATCTAATTTTGTTTAATTTAGATTAGTTCGATTTTGAAAGGGTTTGAGTATATTTAAAAAAATTAAATCTTTAAAATATAAATATTAGAAAGTGAAGGGAAATAATGAGTAAAATTGCATTGGTTGTAGATGATACGCCATATATTAGGGATGATATAAAGGATATTCTGGAAGATCAGGGATATAAGGTTTACGAGGCAAGCGATGGTTTGGAAGCAGTGGAAATGTACAAAAAGGTAAATCCAGAAATTGTAACAATGGACATAAATATGCCAAGAATGCACGGGCTAAAAGCCACACAAGTCATTACTGACTTTGATAAGGAAGCTAAAATTATGATTTGCAGCACAATGGTTATGTTCCCAAACTATATGAAAATGGGAAAGGAAGCTGGAGCAAAGGCATTTCTATCAAAACCTTTTGACGAAGATGAATTTATGAATGAATTTTCAAAATTATTTTTATAAAAATTATCAAAACACAATAAAAGAAGGAGAAAAAATCAAATGTTTAAGGCTGTTGTAAGTGATTTGGACGGTACACTTTTAAATGCAGAGCATAAAGTAAGTGAATTTACTAGGGAAACTGTAAAATTACTGCTAAAAAAAGGGATTAAGTTTTACATTGCGACTGGAAGAAATTATTTAGGGGCAAAGGAGGCTATGGATGAACTTGGTGTACAAATTCCACTAATTACTTCACATGGATCTGTTGCTTTTGATGAAAATGGGAATGAGATTTTTTCAAATAAGCTGAAAAGAGAATACTTGGATAAAGTTCTGAATATTGATTACAAGTCATTTGGGAAAGATATTATTATAACTGGATATGCTGGGCCAAACTGGTTTGTAACAGAAGATCTAAGG
This sequence comes from Leptotrichia trevisanii DSM 22070, assembly GCF_000482505.1. Lineage (NCBI taxonomy): Bacteria > Fusobacteriati > Fusobacteriota > Fusobacteriia > Fusobacteriales > Leptotrichiaceae > Leptotrichia > Leptotrichia trevisanii. Next base: position 242 of record NZ_AXVL01000038.1, on the reverse strand, counting down.
GAATATTTTTATAATAAGAAGCCTGACAGAACTAGATACCCTCAGCAAATTACTCCTGAAGAATTTAAAAAACAAGGCTTTACAAAAATCTTTTTCCTTGGAGAAGATCACGATGAATTGCTGGAACTGGAAAATGAGATAAAAAGAGTGGTGGGTGAGGAGAATATAAGTCTTTTATTTGCAAATGAAGGAAGTCTGGAGGTTTTTCCTGCAGATTGTAATAAAGCGAAAGCGGCGGAAGT
>NZ_AXVL01000037.1:9666-28742 GCF_000482505.1 Leptotrichia trevisanii DSM 22070 | reverse complement strand
ATTTTAAATCAAAAGAACTTGATTTATTTATTGCAATAATTAGTAGAATGAGGAATAAGGAAGAAGAAGTTACATTTTCTTTTGATTATTTAAAAAATTTAATTCAGTATGAAACTTCAAATAGCATTGAAACATTTCATAAAGAATTAAAATCAATGTATAATAAATTGATAAAATGTGTTTATGGCTGGGAAACTGAAGATGAAATTGTTAGGTTTGTACTGTTTACAGAATATACAATAGATAAGAAAAATAAAACTGTCAAAGTGGGAGTTAATAAAAAATATTCTTGGGTGTTAAATGCGATAACAGATGGGTTATTTACTCGTTTTGAACTAGAAGAGTTTGTCAGATTAAAGTCAAGCTACACCAAAGAGTTTTACAGAAGAATGAAACAGTTCAGAAGTACAGGCTTTTGGAGTGTTAATTTAGATGAGTTCAAAAGATTAATGGATATTCCTGTAAATTACCGGATGTGCGATATTGATGTAAAAGTCTTGAAACCAATACAAAAAGAACTTAAAGAAAAGTATGGATTAAAAATTCAGAAAACATATAACACAAAAGGAAGAGGACGTCCTGCTGTATCAGGCTTCATTTTTACATTCCTGAAAGAAGAACCACAGTCCAGAAAAGAAATCAAAGAAGAGAAAAAAGAAATAAAGACACCTGCCGACTTTTTCATTCATAGAAAAGTCAGAATGATGGATGGAGTAACTGGAATGTTTAACATCTTGACAATAAAGTCAATAAATGAACAGAAGAATGGAATGGTAGTTGTTAAAATTCAGAATGTTGATGATTTTTATGAACAGAATTTTAACTTTAACAGCATGGAACATTTTGAAAATTGATTTAGGAAATATGTGATATAAAAAATTCAAAAATGATAAATACTTGTATTTATTTAGATTACAATTTTTTATTACTTTGGTACTTTTTAATACGAAAAGTTAATAACAAAAAAGGCTATTTCATAAAATTAACTTTATAAAATAGCCTCAGTATCAACTATTATAAATATTTTTTCTATGCCCTACTTCTAATGCTAATACTACTAAATTTTCATCTTGAATATTTACAATAACTCTGTAATCTCCTATTCTGTATCTCCATTGTCCTTTTCTATTTGCTTTCAACATTTTTCCTTTACTGCGTGGATCTTTTGCAATATTTTCTAAATAAATTTTTATTCTCTTTTTTACAAATTCATCTAGTTTGCTAAAATCTTTTACGAAATGTGGAGTTGGGATTATTTTATATTTTACAATTCTTCCCATTTTAAAACTTCTCCTCCATTTTTCAAATAGTTTTCATATTCTGATAATCTTAAATCTGCTATTTTGGCATCATATTCATCTTCTAGTGAGTCAAACACTTTTGATTTTATTAACTCTGACAATGTAACTCCTTCAAATTGTGCCATACTTTGCAAAAATTTTTTTTCCATATCAGACACTTTTAAACTTATAGAAGCCATAACACTCACTCCTTATATTTTATTTTTTTTGGTAATACCATTATACTACTTTTTAAATTTTTGTCAATAATTTTTTGTTTCAAATTCATCTGTTATCATCAAAAACATAGAACTATTTTTCAGTTGAAAATCTAATTTACAATATAGAACTAAAATAAGCCCATATTAGCCCCATAACAAAAAAAATTGCATCAGGCAAGTTTTAAATACCAAAAAACAATTTAACGAACGCTACGGGCTTAATATGACGCAATATGGACTTTAATTTTTATAATCATCAATTTTATTTTGTAATTTTAAAAAATTTTATCCTGATTTTTCTGATATATTTTTTTAAACAAAAAAAGAACTTGTGCAAACTTTTTAGAAGAAAATCTGTACATAAGCTCAAATATTTTATTTTTTATTCAATTAAATTTTCTTTTGATATTTTAAAATGAGTTGAAGTAAAATTTCTCAAACTGCCCATCCACTTCCAAAAACTGGGCTCTCATTTTCTACGCTAATCAAATATTACCCCATTTTTTTCAAAAAATCAAGTCCTTTTTTTATAAAAATTTTTCACAATAAACTTTCCAAAATTTGAATTTTTGGAAAGCACGCTTACCAGTTTCTCGAAAATTAAAAAATTTTAGAAACTTATCGTGATTTTTTCAGCACATAAAATTTTGAAAAAGTGGCTTTCGTTTGCACTCAAAAACTCATTTCATTCGTAAAAATAAAGTTACAATTCTTAAATTTAAAGATCATATTTTGCATAAATTTCTACAAATTTTGTGCAAAAAAAATCTTCATAAAGACAATTTTTAAAGATAAATTTTTATGTATTATTGAACTTTAAATATGACATTTTTTTAATTAAATTTTTTACAAAACAGCAAAAATAATTCCAAATTTTTCAAAAAAATACACCTGAATTTTTAAGAAATTGCAAATAAAAATTTTTAATCATAATTACATCTATAGACAAAAATTTTCTTTTAAAAATAACAAAAAAAGAGAACTAAAAATTCTTCTTTTTTATATAATTATGCTTTTTATTTTACGATATTTTAGAAAAAGTATAGTATTTTTTCTAAAAAAATTTACAATTTGTGCAAATAATTTTAACCATAAAAATTCAAAAATTGTTATTCAGTTTTAATAATTACTCCTCACTTTCAATCAACTTTTCAAACTCTCTAGTTGTTTCAGTTCGTTCAATTCTCTTAACAACTTCATCATCAAATTCAATTTCAATATCAAAAATATCTCTATCATATTCAAGATTATTTTCCTCATCATCTATGTTTTTATCTTCAAAAAATCCATCAGTCATAATTAAAATTCCTTTCATTTTAGTTTTTAATCAAGATACTTATATTTTCAATTATAACATCATTTTCCAAAAGTAAAAAGGAGCAGAAACAACTACTCCTTTTTTTAACTCAGGTGCTAAGACCCATTTGTTTTCTTTTTCTAAAATTATTTTAACACCTTTTTGAAATTTTTTCAATCGTACGGAACTTTGTAGCTTAATGCAAAATACCCTCTTAAATCTCTTTAAAACACAAATTTATGCAGTTTTATAAAGTATTTTCCTACTCACAAAACGTTTTTTTTACTCTAAAAAGTGTCGAACGGCTTAATCCAGTTAATTGGACTGCTTCCGATGTTTTAATTGCTTTTAAAATCCACCTGTTTATAATATCTTTTTGTTTCTTTGTTAAATTTTCCACCTTGTTTGGCCGTCCGCAAATTTTTTTGCTTCCGTCTTTATTAATTTTTTTGTTGCTCAACTTTCTACCTTTACTATCAACTTCCAATTGTGTATAGGCTTCAGTTTGACGTTCTTTAATCAATTCCCTTTCACGTTCCGCAAAATATCCTAATAAATGTAGAATGATAGGCTGCACGAGTTTTTGGCTTAATTTATCAGTTTCTGTAACAGGTTTTCTAGTATTTAAAATGTCATTATCTATAAATTCCAAATAAACTTGTTTCTTTGATAAAAGTTCAAAAGTTTCCTTGATTTCCGCATTATTCCGTCCAAGTCTATCTAAACTTTTAACAACTATAACATCATCGACAACCACCTTTGACATTAATTTTTGCCATTCTTGTCTGTCGATAAAATTTTTTCCTGACGCTTTTTCAATAATAATCTCTTGAACTCCTTTATTTTTCAATGTTTTAATCTGCCTTGTTTCGTCTTGTTCTCTTGTACTGACTCTTGCATATCCGTATCGCATAAAAAATTTTCTCCTTTTTTCTTATTTTACCATTAATTAAATATAATAACAAGTACTTGTTTAAACTCTACTGAAAACCTAGTTTTTATTTACTGATTTTCTAGTTTTAAATCTACTGATTTACTTGTCTTTATTTACTGAAAAACTTGTTTTTTAATATCTTCAAAGTCAGTAACTATAAGTGTTTGCGAGGAGGTAAAAAGGTAATATAAAAAGATAATATATAAAAACGGTATAATAAAAAGAAACTAATTTAGAAAATTAATGGGTAAAAAGTTGTTTTAAATATTCAGATTATATACGATGTAGAAAAAAATAACCGCTGTCTTTTACAACAACGATTATTTAAAAAATATTTAAAAATAGAATATTGATTTAATTTTTAATAATCCAAAATTTTGGAAACACTCCATTATTTATTTAACTTTTTTGTATTTTATTGGAAACATATAAAATGATAAATAATAGTAATTAAAATTTATTTTTAAACCATAATTTATCTTTATTTCTTTTTCTGTTTCATTATATCCTTCAAAAACATAACATCTATTTTTTTTATCACTTATTTTTATTATACTACAATTAATCTTATTCATATAAAATTTCTTTTTAAAAAATTTTATATTTATAAATATCAAATAATATACTAGATATTTCAATAGAATATTTGAAAGACTTAAATTTAATATATATAATATAGAAAAAATAACAATTAATGTATATGCAAATGAATCAAACAAGGAATATCTTATATATATATATGTTTTTTTTTTAAGTTCATAATAGTTCATCTTTTTTAATATGTAATTTTCTATTTCACAAATATTTTTTACATCACAAATAATGAATGAATATCCATCATTTTTTCTAATTACTAAATTTTTTATATTTGAATACAGTATATCTTTTTTATAACATAAATTGCAATATTAATTGCGACATTTTAATAAATTTTTTTTAAAAACTAATTTCGTGTAAAAATTTTTCAAATGGTGTTGCGTAGTTTAAACATTTTCTTGGTCTTGAATTTATTAGCATTAAGTTCTTTATCAGGTCTTCCGTCTCTATTTTTGATATATCGGTCTTCTTAGGGTAAAATTCTCTCAGAAGACCATTGCTGTTTTCGTTACAGCCTCTCTGCCAAGAGCAGTACGGATCTGCAAAATAGAAATCTATTCCCAGCATGAAAATTCCTTTCCTCTGTCTGATGTAAAAGTCTTAAATGCTCCTTTGGGAATACTGGTTGTCAGCTACTTTATTGCTTCAAGCATTGAACTTTTACTTCTGTCTTCCAGCTTCATTGCTACATAAAACCGTGTCTTTAACTCCACAAATGTTGCAAAACAGGCTTTGCTTTCCCCTCTTGATGAAACTACAGAATCCACTTCCCAATGCCCAAAAACTTCCTTTGTACTTACTTCAGACGGCCTTTCTTCAATTGTTTTTCCAATATTAAATTTTCCTCTCGTCTCTTTAATTTTAGCTCTCCTTCCCTTTCTTCTTAAAACATTCAGGGAAACATCCAGAAAATTGCTGTACAGCCAGTTATAGATAGTTTTAAAGGACAGGATTCCTTTTAATTCCCTCCCAATAATCTGTTCAGGTGACCAGGTTTTGCAGAGCCTGTCTTCTATCAGATTTTTCAGTTCGGAGGTTATCTTTGAATTTCTTCCTTTATTAGCAGCTTTTGCATTGGCATCTGCCTGAGCATTTTCAGAAGAGTATTCACCATTAATTCTCTTTATCTCACGGTAAATGGTAGCCCTGTGTCTATTAAGGATTTTAGCAATTTCAGAAATTTTGTAATTTTCCTTTAACAGAACCTCTAGTTTAATTCTTTCATTTATGGTAAAATATTTATGGCTCATGATATATTTCCTTTCGTTAATGTTTTTGTGGTTACTAACATTTTAACACGAAATTATCATGAGTTTTTACATTTTCTAATTTTGTCGCAATATATTATACAATCTATGATACTTTAAAAAATGAGCTAATTAACCTGCACAACTATCACACAGAGAAGGATCTTTACAAAGCTATAGAAGAATTTGCATATACTCAATATAATCATGTGAGACCACATTCTTACAATAATTATAGAACGCCCTTTGAGGCACGCTATGGGGCTTAATTGCCCTATAGCAGCAAATTAGGTTATATTGTTACAAAAATGTTTGACCACAACAGTTCATCCATTGATAAAATAACCTTTCTGATAAGTCAGTTCCTCCTGTCTGGTAGAATGTATAAAGTATTATTCTACCATAAATGGGACTTTTTTATTTGTGGTATACTAGGACTTTATCATATATGGCTTATACAACCCACCCCAATAGTTAACAAAGAACCATTTTAGATATATAATCTACAAAATAGAAGTAAACCGTAAGGGTAATATAAATGAGTAAAATCCTCTATTCAATACCCCATGTCTTCTCCAATTTTTCAGTTATAACAATCCACTGTGGTTTTTCAGAATTTTGCATCGATACTGAGATTCGTAATATCTCTCTTCTTAAGTCTTTGAGGAAGCAACGATCATATTCATAATACTGTTTCCATATTCTCAGTGCTTTTTTTGAGATTTCCCCTGTTTCATAGTAAGTGTACAATTTTATCCAAAAACCAATATACACGCTTAACGCTTGGTGTTCTGTGAGATAATCTATTTTCACTTCATCCAAGTGATGATCTATCTCAATTCTATCTTTAGCGACTTCATGGTTAAGTATATCATTCGATGAACCATTCAGATAACCTACCCAACCCAGAACGACTTCTTTTCGATATGCTTCCCTCTTTTCATCTGGAAGATTAAACCATTTCACATCTATCTCCCAAAAAATGCTCCGTACATTTTTAAAGAAGTCCGATGAAAAAAACTGCTCAATCAATTGAATATTTTGTTTTGCTTGATCTGATTTTTTCCCCCATATAGTCACCCATATTGTAATTAAAATGGCGACTGCTGATAGAACTAATGAACCCAAATTATAATCCATCTATTTGTTCCTCCTTATCTTTTACAACTATTCGTTGTAGCAAAAATGACATTTTTGATTTCTATTATACACTCCCCCGATTTATAGCTCTGCACCCTCTGCCTCTGAAATGCCTCCCTAAAATAGATTTGCACCCCCTTGATTCTTAAGCAACAAGGCAATAACTAAATTATATCATAGTCTTCACTTTGTTTTCAAGAATTCTTAACATTTTGACTAAAAAAAAGCAATGATTTAACAGTAATAATTTTGGTTGTAAATTAAAATTTAAGTCTAAAAATTTGTTACTCTGTTTTAATAGTTACTCCTCACTTTCAATCAACTTTTCAAACTCTCTAGTTGTTTCAGTTCTTTCAATTCTTTTAATTACTTCGTCATCAAATTCAATTTCAATATCAAAAATATCTCTATCATATTCAAGATTATTTTCCTCATCATTTACATTTTCATCTTCAAAAAATTCATCAGTCATAATTGAAATTCCTTTCATTTTAGTTTTTAATCAAGATAACTGTTCTTGTAATATTTATAATACGAAGATCTACTTATTTGCATAAATCTACAAAAACTTTTTACGCTTATTTCCTTATTCCGTACTCGTTTTAACATATGCTGTTCCTCTTTTGAAAGATTTAAAACTTTGACTGGCCGTCCAATTACATTTCCAGTTTTCCTGCTGTATCTTTTCCCTGATTTTCCAAGCGGCATATTTTTAATTCCGTCATTTATTCTTTCAATCAAAGTACTTCGTTCTCTTTCAGCCAAATATATCAGAAGCGGAATCACAACAACATTTACAATTTCATCTTTCTTGTTATTCACATTATGATTTAAAAGTTCCTGATTAATTACAACAATATTAACTTTCATATCTTTAAGTTTTGTATAAAGCTCAGTAACTTCCGTAAAATTACGCCCAAGCCTGTCAATGTCTGTAACAACAAACGTATCATTTTCCCGAATTTTTGATAAAATTTTCTGCAGTTCAGCCCTCTTCATATTTTTTCCGCTCTGTATATCACAATAAACTTCATCGCAGCCAGTATTTTCAAGCGATGCTATCTGCCTTGTCAAATCCTGCTTTGCCGTGCTTACTCTTGCATATCCAAATTTCATTTAGACAACTCCTTTACAAAAATGTATACTAAAATATATTTTAATTTAGTGTACATCATTTGGCTTATTATACACTTAAATTCAGTATAGTTTTAAGTGTGCATTAAAACATCTATTTTAGTAGATAAATAAGTCTTCTTATTTTCAAATATTTAATAGTAGATTGAAAAATTTAGTTTGTTATTAAAAAATTCAATTATAATTTTTTAATTCTTACTTATCTAAATATAGATAAATATAAATCTAGTCTCCGATTTAAATATCTAGCAAACATATCTGACATTGCCGATATATTGCGCTTTATATAATATTCATCAAAAGCTATATCTCATTCGATCAGTAAACTTGATATCTATAGGTGGATATTCTTCCTTTATAAGTTCTAAATTTATTAGGGCGTGTCTGAAAACTCGAAATCTATGTCATTTTTAATGTTTTTTTTAATTTTATAAATTATACAAATCGTGATAAAATCAGTGTTTATTATTTTTGATTTTGGAAAAATTTGTTAAAAATTCATCATTCTGATAGTTTTCAGACACGCCCTAATAAAATTATTTTTGACTTATGAGACCCTCTCTTTTTTTATTTATAAAAAATAGGAGATTTCGCTCCTATTTCATTTTTTATTCAATATTTTTATTATCTCGCCTTTAAAATTATTTTCTTCTTCAAATTTATCAACTTCTTTTTCTTCATATAAAATTTCTATATAATCTTTATCTTCTTCTGTTATTTTTTTATTTTCAATGGTAACCTTTTTCATGTTCAACTTAAATACATAACCTATTAATTTCATACCATACGCTATTTTTAAAGTCAAATCCTTTTCCTGTTTTAAATAAATTTCTTCTATTTTTGATATAGTTGCTAAGCTGTCAATTTCATCTCCATGTTTGATATAAATAAATTTTTCTATTTTCTCATTTTCTTCCTTTGAATCAATTTCTTCCCATTCCAATAAATCTCCTATAATTCTCTTCCATTTTATTGGAATTCCCGTTTGGTTTAATATATCGCCAAATACTTTTGTAGAATAATTTGATCCTAATTTTTTTATCTCATTACTTATTTCCTTCGCTAATATTTGAAACTCTTTTCTTGTAATAAATAACTTCAAAATTATTAAAACATCAAATAATTTTGAACGAAAAGTAAAATCTATATGAGGATGTGTTATCCTATGTATTCTATTTCTGTTTATTCTTACTGTAATATTGTACAGTCTTTCATTATGGGCACATATATTTCTAATACTATTTATAAATCTCAGTATTTTTTTCATATTCTTTTCATCTACAATAATAGTTTTATCATATTCCTTTTTATATTCAATTGCTATTTCTTCACATATTTCTTTTTGCAAACTTTCTTCTATGGAAGAGTAAAAATATGATATATTACCAAAAGTTAATTGTTTTGCGAGCACCCATAATGGCAAATTTCTATGTATATCCAAATAATGAGATATTTGCCTTCCACCAGTATAATTTTGAGACATACAATTTCTTATAACATTTGATATTTCAGCAATTACTCTTGTCGCATTTTCTTTTTTAGTTTCATCGTAATTATTGATATTTAAATAATTAAATTCCTGTGTTTTTTCCTTTGAAAAAACATAAGAAATTTTTGTTTTGATAATATTTTCAAGTTTTAAAATATTCTTTAAAATAATAGAACGAATTTCTGCATCAAATTCATACAAAAGATCAATATCCTTAAAATTTGTCCCTTCTTTATACACATCATCACCAGCTGCTGTTGTAGCTGGTATATCTATAAAATAATCTTTATACCCATTTATAATATCATAATAGTTTTTCCTCTTCAAAATTTTTATAACTTCTTCATCATTATCAATTATTAACCTACGGCTTTTAAGCTTTTCCAATTGCTCTTCATATGTATGAAATGGTCTGCTCATCAATAACACTCCTTTTCTAAAAAAAAAAGTCTTACTTCTTTATTAGACAAGTAAGACTTTGTGAGCTCCCCTCTAAGTTGCTCACGTTCACTTGTTGTAATAATACATTATTTCAATAAAAATGTCAAGGACTTTTTAAATTAGTTGCAATTCATCTTTTGTAAAAATTTAACTATTATCCTATGGATTTTAAGTTATTTATCATATTTTATACTTAAAAACTATAAATTAATCAATATATACATAAGAAAATTTAATAGAAAATTTACAATAAAAAATAAAATTATGTCTAAATTACAATGTAATTTCAAATATTTTTGTAAAAGATGAATTGCAGTAAATTAGTTCTTTTTTTCTTTTTTTATTTGAGATATTCTTCCTGGAGTTAGATTATATTTTTCAGCTACTGCTTTACCTGGCAAATGTCTTAATTCCAAAACAATAGCATTATCTCTCATTTCTATTACTTTATCTTGTAATTCTGCTATTTCTTTTGAATGGCTATCTATTATTTTTCCTTGTTTTTCAACTTCTTTTCTTAATTCTTCTTGTGCTGCCATTATTGATCTATTAGCTTCCAAAATATGATCTGTTACTGTTTTCTTTTTTCTCATTTTAAAACCTTCTTTCGTTCAATATTTAATTTATTAAATTAAATATACCATACATTTTTTAAAATTGCAAGCTTTTTTATATTTCTATTTTTTTTTAATTTTTCAATGGAATTTTCTGTTTCAAGATATAACTTGTATTTTCTTATGGCAATGTTCGCACTATTTCTGTCAATCCCTATTTTTTCTATCCGCATGTTAAAAGTTTCAATACCTTTTTTAGCAAAAATTTGATTTGCTCCATAGATTACTCAGGAAAATTTGAATATATACTGCATTGATTTTTCCCATGAAACAGCAACTTACTTGCAAGGGTTATCTACTAGAATGCCACTCATTTATGTAATGACTGTTCCAGTCGGAGATAATGTGAGCAGAGTTAAATCAACAAGGGACAATATTATTTTTAAATACAACAAAAAAGATTATTATAACATTGGTAGGACAAGTATAACAAATCCTTTTGGTAGAAAAATTTTTAGCTATGATAAGAAAAGAACGATATTAGATATTATCAAAAACAAGAACAGAGTCGACGCTGATGTATTCAGCGAAGCTATGAAGTTGTATTTTAGAGATAATGACAGAGATTTATTAAAGATGTCTAAATACGTTATTTATATGAATATGGAAGAATAGTTAAAACAATTACAGAGGTATTATTATAAAAAATGAAATATTGAAATATGTGTGGAACAGGAGTTTTAAAAATTACAAAAAGAGATTTTTACAAATAAAAAAGGACTTGAAGTCCTTTTTTTGTTAAATATTATAAACTTCTATCATATTGAGAACCGCTTTTTCTTTGATTACGTACAACATTCCTATTCTTAATCGTGTTTTCCAGCTCAATATTCAGATTATTCTTAAAATTACTCCACCATCCATAAGTATTACCAGTCACTTTTTCAATGGCTGCTATTACTGTTTTTTCTATTTCTAAAAGGGAAAATTTCCCATTGGAATCCTGGTGAAGCAAATTTGTCATTTGATTAATAAATTTTCTGCCTGCATCATGTTTTCGCCTAATATAAGCTCCCTTAATTTTCTCATCTGCTCTAGCTTGAGCTTCTCCAAACAACTTATCATATTCAGATTTGTTATTTGCTTTAAAATTTAAAATATCCTTGTCTATAACTTCGTAGTATCTCAAATGTTCACGAACCAGATCATCAACTTCTTTTTGTATAATTGGCTGGGCCAGCTTTTCAAGTTCGGCTTTTCTACGTCTTTTCTTTTCTTCCAAATCTACATAAATGTCATTAAGCTGCCTACGTTTATTATTAATTTCTTGCAGTTCTCGTTCCATTTGAAGTCCTTTATCTAAAATATCCTGCTTTATGGCATTATTCTTGGCTTCCTCCTTTTCTACGTCCTTCTTAATATTTCTCATCAAGGTATCTCCACGTTTTCTCGCTTCGTTAAGAGCTTCATTAATGAGTTCCTGTTTCCGCCTTTCTGAAACGACGTAAGGTTTTTCCGCTTCCATTTTCTTTTCCCAGATTTGTTCATCAAGATTACGTATTTCATTATTTTTGCTGTTTTGTTCCTTTTCCAAAAAATTAATTGAACTTTTTAGATTACTCGCTTTAGTTTCAAGTGTTTTAATCTCAAAATAAAGGTTATCCCTGTTCTTGATCAGCTCTTCAACTTTTTCTCCTTTTGAATAATCTTCTATTTTTTTATTGATTGCTTCAAAATCTACATTCTTAAAGACTTCATCAAATAATTTTATTTCTTTTTTAAGATTTTTCTTGAAATTTTTGTTATTCTGTCTTTGATTTAATTTGTCCTTGATTATCTTCTTTATATTGAAAATACGCTTAAAATCCGTAATTTCCTTATTACTTTTTCTTGCCTTGAAATCTGTTTCATAGTTTTTAAATTCATTCAAGAAATCTTCCTTTGAAATTTTTTTCTTTTTATCAATAATTTCCCTTTTTGAAAGAATTTCTGTATATTTCATAAACTCATTTTTTGAATAATCATTGCTGCCAATCTTACTTTCAAGCTCCTTTTTCTCCTTTTCCATAGCGAATTTTGTCCTGTCAAGATCTTCAGAAGAATTTACTTTTTCAGTCCTTCTGACTACAACTTCCGCACCTTCATTTGAAAACACCTTAACCTTATTTTTTAACTCATTAACAGCAGCATTATTAACCATGAAATCGTTTACAAATTCTTCATTGAAAGTCCTGTAAAAATCTTTAGTAAATGGAGAAGTTCCACTCTCAAATTTAAACTTTTTATCTGACTTATTTTTGTTCAGTTTGGCCAGTTGTCTTTCAATAATTTTAGGCTTTTCTTGAACCTTAAATTCCTCAAATGCCTTTTTATACTCATCAGTTCCGGCAACTAATCCAAGCTCCCTATTTCTTCTTAAAAATGCACTGCTCAAAGCTGATTTTACTTTTGCTGGATTAACATCACTTACCGTATACTCATCTTTCTGATTATTCTCTTCCAAAAAAGTCCACATCGACTGCAGATGAGGCGTGCTTTCATCGAAGTGAATTACTGCATATACACAACGAGCATTTTTACCAAATTTTTTATTTAAGAACTCAAGATTTTCCTTGTAATACTGCTCCCACTTTTCAAGGGAAAGCATATATGTCAAATCCACTCCATTCTTTGCTTCAAAATTTCCTGTCTGCACCTGTGAAACGACGCTTACCACATCCCTGCTCCTGCTGTCAACTTCTGTATCATAGTACTGCCGTTCAAGGACAGATAAATCCTTGACAAGAATTTTGTTAAACTGTGTCAGTTCCTGATTGACATTGTTCTTAAACTTCTCCAGTTCACGGAATGCTTCCCTGACTACATTGTTAATACTGCTCCTGCCTGATCCAGAATTGTATTTCTTGAAATTGTTTATTGCTGAAATCTCAGCCATTTTTATTCCCCCTTTTATCAAAAAATGTTTCTACATTTTCCAATTTATTCTAATTATACTTATTTATAATTTTTTTTGCAAATCGTAAGTTTTGGGACTGCTCAATTTTTGCATCGGCCAGTCGCAATGCAAGAGGGCGAAACCCTTTGCAAAGCTCCTCCATTCATTAAAAATGAATGGCTCGCCTGTCATTTTTTTCAAAAATTACTGCCGAGCTCTCAAACGCCGAGGGCTTTTCAGGCAAAAAAATGAGTTCGTAATGCGAGCGTTCCACTTCGCAAAACTGAATCATTTTTCTGCCATCTTCATCTGAAAAAATTTAGCAAACATTATTGATAAATTTTTAGTCATAAAAAGACATTTATTTAAACACAAAAAATTTACAAAAAATCAAAAATTATTATTGACGTTTTAAGGAAGTCAAAGTACAATATTATTAAGTATAATTTTTTATTTCATATTTGCTAATTTTAACATTTCGACCGCGGTCGAAATATAAAATATAAATAGATTTTTAAAGGAGGTATTTTATGAAAGTTATAAGCATACTAAATCCTAAGGGCGGAGCTGGAAAAACCGTTACAGCTGTTAATCTTGCTTATGCAATGAGCTTGAAAGGAAAAAAGATATTATTAATAGATACTGACCCAAGAAATGCTGTTTCAACTTATCTTAATTTAAAAAATGATAATACAATTTTTGACTTAATAAAAGAATGTTACGAAACAATGAAATTTGATAAAGCAAAATATATTACAAGCAAAAATAAAGTAGATGTTATAATTTCTGATGAAAGATTACTTCAACTTGAAATGCTTTTTGCGAGTTATTCTGACAATCAAGCTATCTTTAATATTTTTTCAAATATAACAGAACAACTGAAACAGGACTATGACTATATCATTATTGATACTGAAGGTTCAATCAATAACACGGTAAGGGGTATTTTAAATGCAACAGATTATATTGTCGCACCATCAAAATGTAGCTTAATAGACACAAATGGAATAAACGATCTTATAAAGATATACTTCATTGGTAAAAGAAATAATCCTAAATTAGAATTAAAAAAAGTATTTTTCGTACAGGTAGAAGAACGAACAAAAGTTTTTGCTGATGCATTAAAAGAATTTACAGATTTTTTTAATTCAAATGGTTTAGGACTTAATTCTAATATTTTATCAAAAAATTATGTCAGAAAAGACTCAAATATCAATAATGCAATGTTAGAAAATCTTGATATTATAAATTATAAAAAGTCCTCTCCTTCATCAACAGATTATAGAAATATTGCAAATGACCTGATAAAAGAATTAGAATAATTTTATATTTCGACCGCGGTCGAAATGATACAATCTTTATAAAAATTTCAAAGGAGTATTACAATGGGAAGATTTGACTCGTTAAAGAAAATAGATGAATTAACAATTGAAAGCATAAAACAATATGAAAGTAATTTTGATTTTTCAGCTTATGAAATAACAGATGATAATTTTATTTCTGAAATAAGAAGTATTGAAAATAATTTGTATATGGCTTGGAATCTGATACAAAATAGAACAAAAGAAATGTGTAAATATTTATATGAAGCACAGGAAAAATTTAAAACACAAAAAGATGGCTCTTTTATGGCATGGTATAAAAGTATGGGCTTGTCTAAGGATCAGGTTTCAATTTCTATTATGAAATATAAACAATATTTGGAGTATGGAGAAAATCCTATGGCCTTGAAAAGTTCTAAAAGAACTGTAAAATATATTAATCAAAACTCAGAAAATTTATCTGATGAAAAAATAGAAGAAATTTTAAATAATCCGAAAGAAGCTCCAAATATAATAAAAGAATTAAAATCAAAAGTTGAAATAGATTATGCAAAAAGACTTGAAGAAATAAACAAAGAAATTAAAAAATTTCAAAGAAAAATCAGACAATTAAAAACTGAAAAAATGGAGATAAAATCACAACTACAATAATAAATAATATTTTATCTTTTCTTGTTAATTTAAACAAAAAATATACCTCCAATCTCGAATATGAAATTGGAGGTACAGTAATAATTTTTTTCTTTTTTTCTAAACTTTACTAACAAGTAATTCCTCTGCTAATTCAATTATTTCTTGTGTAAGATTTTCCTCATCAGCTTCAAAAATTGCTTCTAATTGCATATTTATATCTTTTATTTTTTGAATTTTTCCTGGATATTGATCCGTCATTTTTTTTAATTGAACATTCCCTTTTAATCCTTCATACATCGCTTTTAATTTTACTATTTCCATATTGTTATCTTCTAATTTTGCTTTTATTTTTTCTCTTAAAGTTTTTTCTTTTTCTTGTTTTGGGATAGCTTCAATTATTTTTGATTTTATTTCTGGAACTACTTTTATCTCTTCTTTCTTTTTTTGTTTTCTAGGTTTACTCAAAGGAATTGGATTATCTTCTTCTTCATTATCTACTACAATATCTACTTTTTTCTCAGTGGAGAATTTAAACTCAAATCCAGTAACTCTGCTTCTTCCTCGTCCACCAGAAAATCCATATTTTTTTTCAATTTTCAAGTTGTATTTTTCTCCTAATTCTTTTTGAATCGGTTTTAAAACCCAAGCATCTATATCAGTAATCCTGTACTTTTCAGGAATATCAAGTAAATTTCTAAATTCTTCAATGCCACATTTCCAAAAGCCTGTACTTCTAAATTGTTTCATTCTTCGATAAAATTCTTTCGTATAACTTGATTTTAAATCAACAAACTCTTCTAATTCAAATCTTGTCCACTTTCCAGGGTCAAAATCATTTAATAAAAATTTAAAACGCTCACTAACTGAAACTGTTAAAATCTGTTTTTTAGAACTCGTTCTAAATTCTTTAAATAATGCAAATTGAATAATCTCATCGTTTTCTACAAGAGTAAAATTAAGAGCTAATAATTTTTTATTAATATTCATTATTGATTTTGAAAATTGTTCTATTGTTGGTTTTTTTTCAGACTTTATTAACTGCTTTAAATCATAATAAGAAAACTTAATTTCTTCTATTTCCCTATTTCTTACTCTATGAAGAATGGTCATCAATAAGTCAAGTTCTTCAGCCGTAAATCCTCTTAATCCTACAGTATTAAAATCATTATCATATTTTACAATTTTATTTTTCATTACCATACCTCTTTTTAACTTTTTACTATTATATCATATATATTATATAAAGACAAGAATTCAAAATAAGCTTGTTTTTAAAGTCGTAAAAACTTGTTTTAAATAGTCTCTAAATCCTTTTTTTATAGGCATTTGCGGACACCTAAAAGATAAAAAATATTTTAAAAGATATAAAAATCTTTTAAAATATTTTTTTAAAAGAATTGATTTTTAAATTTTTTATTGTTACAAAAAGTACCCTTATGAATAATCCCTTCATTTTTAGCACATTCAAAATTTTAATAATCCATATTCGTAAAATGTCGTTTTTAATACACCAAAGAAACATTTAAATAAAAATTAAAACATTTTAAGTAAGTGTTCCTTATAAAAAAAATCTAAATTTTCAATATAAGCCTTCCTAAACAATTTTTTCTTCTTATTCAACCTTTCATACCAAAAAAATTTTTTACGATGAATTAAATCCCTTTCTGACGTTCTCAGATATATTTTTAAAATACATTGACAAGCTTATCAGAATAAATTTCATATTTTTTAGTCTTTAAGCTGTATATCCATTAAATCTTCCTTATTGAAAATTTAAAAGTACTTTAACTCATATATGAGGGCTTGAATATTAGAATTTGCTTATCATTTCGCACGCGTGCGAAATGATATTCAATGTGAGATAGAAAAGTAATGTTTTAATTAATAATAAAATCTGTTTTTTCAAAAACTTTCAAGCTGAAAAAAATAACATAAATCCATATAAAACTTTTTAACTGTTTTGTTAAAGAATACAGTTATTCTTTCTCATAAAATTTATTTTATGCAGGTAGTGTTTTCTGTTTAACAGGGAAACACACAAGCGTGCCTTTTAAAAAACGAAGAATTTGTATAAAAATTTCTGAATGAAAAAACATCATCTATAACTTTCAAAAATTTAGAAAAAATAACATTACTTCTAAATTTACCCATAAATCAGTTTTAGGCGATTTTTTCATTTTAGGTAAGGGGAATAATCAAAAAAGTTTTTTAATGACGAATTTGAACCCGTTATGCTCTTCTGAGAATCTTTTTAAATAATATTCCTATCTTAAAATTCTAACTTCATTATTAATTCTAAATACACTTTTTTATACAAATTTGACTTTTTTTTTAATTTATGTTAGTATGATTTAATCTTTTATTAAAAAGGAGGTAAGTTTTGGGATATAAAAAAATAATGATTTTTTGTGTGTTTTTGCTTGCAAATCTTGCTTTTACCGCTCCAGTTAATGAAGCCAATAAAATTATTGACATCCAGCAGAGACAGCTTGAACAGGAGAGAATCAAGCAGCAGCAGGAGAAAATGCAAAGAGAGTTTGAGAATACAAAATTTGATAATTCTCAGATACAAATTAATAATGAAATTGAAAATGATAATAACAATTCTAATAAATTTTTAATTAAAATGATTAATTTAAAAGATGATGATAAGCTGTTATCTCAAAGAGAAAAGGATAGAATTATTGGAAAATATATCTATCTTGAACTTAGTTCCAATGACATTAGAAACCTTCTTACAGATCTTACAAATAAACTAATTTCTAAAGGATATACTACATCTATTGTAAACTTTGACAAGAATAATGATTTAACCACTGGGATTTTAAATTTGGAGATTGTTGCCGGCAGAATTGAGGATATAAGGATTAATTCCGGCAATGGGCTTGATAAATATAAGGAATTTTTTATGTTTTCTAAAAATAAAGGGAAAATCCTTAATATCAGGGACATTGACACGGCAACTGACAACTTTAACTCAATTAATGCCAACAATATGACTATGGAAGTTCTTCCTGGAAGAAAGGCTAACTATTCAAGAATTGAAGTAAAAAATACATTAAAGAATAAATATACTGTCGGAATCTTAGCTAACAACTATGGGGACAGTAGGCAGAATGGAATATGGAGGAGAGGTATTAACCTTAATATTGACAGTCCTCTTGGAATTGGGGACAACTTCTATTTCACATATATGACAGTTCCTAAAAAAGATCCCGACAGAAGCTGGAAAAAGACTATTGAGCAGTTGCAGCCAGGGGAGATTTTGCCAATCGGGCCAGCTGGCTATGATCCTTTAAAAGGGGACACATTGCCATATAAAAGACGGCTTGACATGTTTAATTTTGGATATACAATGAAATTCAGGACTTACACCTTAAAACTTAATTCAAGTAAAAGTATTCAGGAAAGCAGCTTCTATTCGGCAAATACAGTATACGATATGTATTCAAACAGTCATACATTGTCTGCTGATTTAGAAAAAATATTGTTCAGGAATCAGAAAAGCAAGATTGGTCTTGATTTGGGAATTAGAAGAAGACATAATCAGAGCTATCTTGAAAAGTCTGTATTGTCTGACAGAAAACTTGCTGTTGGTACAGTGAGCCTTAATACCACTACTTCACTTTTTGGAGGAATTTTTGGAAGCTCTTTCGGATATGAGAGAGGGCTTAAAATATTTCATGCCGAAAGGGATAGCGGAAAGATAGATACTACGCCAAAGGCGCAGTTCCATAAATACAGCATGAACCTTAGTTACTACAAGCCCATAACGAATAAATTTGTCTACAGGGCAAATGTTTATGGAAGCTATTCAAATGATGTGCTTTATGGAAGTGAAAGGCAGACAAT
>NZ_AXVL01000037.1:0-9656 GCF_000482505.1 Leptotrichia trevisanii DSM 22070 | reverse complement strand
TCTATTCGGCAAATACAGTATACGATATGTATTCAAACAGTCATACATTGTCTGCTGATTTAGAAAAAATATTGTTCAGGAATCAGAAAAGCAAGGTTACTCTTGATTTAGGGATTAAAAGAAAACATAATCAGAGCTATCTTGAAAAATCTGTATTGTCTGACAGAAAACTTGCTGTTGGTACAGTAAGTCTTAATACTACTACTTCACTTTTTGGAGGAATTTTTGGAAGTTCTGTTGGGTATGAGAGAGGACTTAAAATATTTAATGCTGAAAGGGATAACGGGAAGATAGAAACTACCCCAAAGGCACAGTTTCATAAATATGATGTAAACCTTAGCTACTACAAGCCGATAACAAATAAATTTGTATATAGAGCAAATGTTTATGGAAGCTATTCAAATGATGTGCTTTATGGAAGTGAAAGACAGACAATAGGCGGAGTCGGAAGTGTTGGAGGCTATCATACAAGAGAATCTATTCAGGGAGATAAGGCTATAGAAATCAGCAATGAGCTGGCATATAATATTCCAGTTAAGAAATTTGCGGTTGTTTCTCCATATGTTAATTATGGATACGGGGCTGCAAAGTACAACAGGGATAAATCTAAATACAGGACTGGATATGTAACTGGGATGACGGCTGGAATCAGGTTTGATACAAAAATATTTGATTTTGACTTTGGATATGCAAAGCCTATGGCACATTCAGAGTATTTAAGCCCTAAGAAGCAGGAAATGTATTTTAGTGGTTCCTTGAAAGTAAGTTTTTAGATAATAACTCAAAATAAAAATAATAATTTTAATTAAAATATTTTCAATTAGTAAAAAAAATAATACAAAATTTCAAATTGCAATTAATAAGAATTTTAGACTTTTTCAATTGGTAAAAATATCGAAAGGAGATGAAAAAATGAGAGGAAAAAGTAAGATATTACGTAAATTAACTGCGGCTTTATTACTGAACGTATTCAGCTTCAACATTCTTGCCGACGGACTTCAGGTTGATCCTAATTCAAGGTACAACACAAGCCTTGACAGGGCTCAGAATGGCGTGCCTGTCGTTAATATTTCCACTCCGAATGGCCGTGGTGTAAGTATTAACGAGTTTTTAGAGTACAATGTGGGACGTGAGGGGCAGGTTCTTAACAATGCCGACAACATCGGCAGAAGCCATCTCGCAGGAATCATCAACGCAAATCCAAATCTTGGGCCAAATCAGGCCGCAAATCTTATCCACAGCAGGTGCAGGACTGGATATGTAACTGGGATGACAGCTGGGATCAGGTTTGATACAAAAATGTTTGATTTTGACTTTGGATATGCAAAGCCTATGGCACATTCGGAGTATTTAAGTCCTAAGAAGCAGGAAATGTATTTTAGCGGTTCCTTGAAAGTAAGTTTTTAGATAATAATTCAAAATAGAAATAGTAATTTTAATTAAAATTTTTTCAATTGGTTAAAAATATCGAAAGGAGATGAAAAAATGAGAGGAAAAAGTAAGATATTACGTAAATTAACTGCGGCATTACTTTTAAACGTATTTAGCTTTAACATTCTTGCTGATGGACTTCAGGTTGATCCTAATTCAAGGTACAACACAAGCCTTGACAGATCCCAGAATGGCGTGCCTGTCGTTAATATTTCCACTCCGAATGGCCGTGGTGTAAGTATTAACGAGTTTTTAGAGTACAATGTGGGACGTGAGGGGCAGGTTCTTAACAATGCCGACAACATCGGCAGAAGCCATCTCGCAGGAATTATCAATGCAAATCCAAATCTTGGGCCGAATCAGGCCGCCAATCTTATCCTGCTTCAGGTTAATGGGGCAAACCGTTCTCAGATTGAGGGATATATCGAGGCTCTCAGCAGGCAGAAAGTAAACGTAATCTTAAGCAATGAAAATGGAATATATTTAAACGGTGCAGGGACAATTAACATTAAAAACTTTATTCCAACAACTGGAAGAGTGAAGTTAAAGGACGGAGATGTAATTGGAATTGATGTCGAAAAGGGAAGAGTTGTCATTGGAGCTAATGGCTTTGATGCGACTAATACCGATTATGTAAACGTTATTGCAAAGGCTATGGAATTACAGGGCAATCTTGTTGGGAACAGGGTTGATGTAACTTTGGGGGAAAATACTGTTGACTCTAACGGAACTGTAACTTCTAAAAATGGAATAAATTCAGTTGCAATTGACGCAAGCAATCTTGGATCAATGTATGCAGGCCAAATAAAGATAGTCAGCACGGACAAGGGGGCAGGGGTAAACTCCAATGGACTTATCTATTCAAGGGACACAAAGCTTGAGATTACGGCTGACGGGAAAATCAATGTAGCCAAGATAAAGGGTAACGGAATTGAAATAAACGGGACTGAATATGCTCAAAGTGAGCTTGCAAGTTCTGACAAGGGGATTAATATTAATGCGTCTAAAATAAAATTGTCAGGGGAAACTCAGGCAAACGGGGACATCAATCTTAATGGGAACGTTGAGAACAAGTCCAACATATACACAGGAGGAAACCTGAATACGCTTGACATGGTAAATTCAGGAAATATTAATGCTTCAGGAAATATAACGGCAAAAGATTTTAAAAACTCTCTTGCAACAGTTCTTTCCGGAGGAAACTTTAATGTAAAAAACTTGGATAATTCTGGAAATATACAGGTTTCAGGAATTACAAATATTAATGGAAAATTTGATAACACAGGAGCATTGACTTCTGTTAAGCGTATTTCAGTCTCAGGAAATATAGGAAGTACAGGTAAAATACTGACAAATGAGGATTTATTGGCTAAAAATACGGTAACATCAGGGACGATTGCGGCCAAGAATCTAAGAGTGGATAACCTGACTAATGATGGGAAAATAAGCACAAATGGTGAATTAATTGCAAAAGATGTGAAAAATACTGGGGAGATTTTAACATCAGGTAGAATTTCAGGAAGTAGCCTTGTTACTTCAGGAAAGGTTCAGACTAATGAAACACTTGACATTGACGGGCTTCTTGACAACAGTGGAACAGTCGGGGCTTCAAAGGACATATCAGTTGCAGGGAACGTATTGAATTCAGGGGAAATCCTTACTAACGGGGACTTTACTTCAAAGAATATGGACACTTCTGGAACTGTAGTCTCAAATAACTTAAGAACTGGGAACCTTAAAAATGATGGAAAAATTACAGCCAATAAGGACTTGACAGCTAAGAAGGTTTCAAGTACAGGGGATATTACTGTTGTCGGTAAAATTTCAGCTGGCAGCCTGAAATCTTCAGGAGCTTTAAGAACCAATGAGGATCTTTCAGTCAATGGGAAATTTGATAATGACGGGACAGTCGAAACTTCAAAGAATGTAGCTGTTTCAGGAGATATTAACAATACTGGAAAAATACTTGCAGGCGGTAATTTAAGCGGTAGGAATACTGTTTCAGCTGGAGTTATCTCTTCAAGAAATGTAAATGTTGATGACTTGAAGAATGACGGAAAGGTTACCGCAGGGGAAAATATTACGGCTAAGAAAGTAACGAATACTGGAGATATTGCGGCAGTCGGAACAATTTCAAGTGATGATATGAAAACTCTGGGAACTGTAAAAGCTAATAAGACAATCACAGTTTCAGGAAAACTTGAAAATGATGGGACAATTGAAACTGCTGAAGATGTGAAGGTGTCTGGAAATATAAGAAATACTGGAAGAATTGCTTCAAACGGAGATTTAACCGGTAAGGACACAGTTACTTCGGGGACGATTGCTTCAAGAAATGTGAAAGTTGATAACTTAAGCAATGACGGAGTGATTGTTGCAAATGGTAACCTGAATGCTAAAAATGTTAAGAATGCTAAGGATATAACGGCTGTTGGGACAGTTTCATCTGATGACCTGGTAACGTCAGGGAATGTAAGGGCAAACAGAAAAATTACAGTTTCTGGAAGACTGGAGAACAGCGGGACTGTTGAAACTTCCAAGAACATATCAGTTGCAGGAAACATTAAGAATGATGGAAGAATTACGGCAAATGATGACCTGACAGGGAAGAATACTGAAAATAATGGAAATATCTATGTCAAGAATTTAGAAGTTAATAATCTTAAAAATACCGGAAAAATTGAGGGTATGAACCTTAAGACAGATGACGTTACAAACAGCGGGGACATTACGGCAATTGGTAAGATTTCGAGTGGAAACATTGACAATTCAGGAAAGATGCTTGCCAATGGTACAATTGATGCCAAGAATATAAAAAATGCCACTAGTTCCAGCAAAATTGCGGCTGGAAAAGGTATAACTGGAGAAAGAATTGATAATTCTGGAACATTTGCTACGAATGGAGATATTAAGGCAACAAGCTCGCTTGTGAACAGCGGAACGGTTGACGGTAAGGGAATTGATGTTGCAGGAGCTGAATTTACAAACTTAGGAAAGATAAATGGAGAAAACATCAAAGCTAATGTAGTTAATGCTAGAAATGATGGATTCATCTATTCAGGAAATGATGTTGACTTGACTACGAATACATTGATAAATACTAAGGAAATTACGGCAGTCAATAACATAAATGCTGCAAATGCCACTGTTACTAATAACGGAAAGATTGCCTCAAATAATAGAGTTCTGCTTGACAATTCAGCGATTACAAATACTGGAGAAATTCTGTCAGGCGAAATACTGATGAGAAATGCTCAAAGATTTGATAATACTGGAACAATCAAGGGGAACAATGTTGAGCTTGGCATTAACCAGGATATTAACCTTACGGGGAATCTTCACGGACAGCAGAGGCTTAAGATTTCAGGGAACAACATTACAAACAATGGGAACACTACTGGAACAGGATTAATTGAGATTAACTCAAATGACTTTACGAACAACAGGGAGCTTGCTTCCGATACAGTTGTCGTAAATGGCCGTGGGGAAGTAGTCAACAACAGCATGATTACTGGAAATAACGGAAAGATTTCAGGAAGAAATATCACAAATAACGATTTAATCGCATTTGAGAACTATCTTGAAATGAACGCACAAGGTAAGGTTCAGAACAACAAGGGAAAAGCCATCTATGGAGGGCAGACACTTATCGTCAAGGCAAACGAGATAATGAATGACGAGGCCGAAATACTTGGCGGAAACATGGATCTTAATGCCGCAAGGATTACGAACAATGTGGCTACAATCCAGTCAACAGGAAATATTACGATTACTTCAAGTGATTTTCAGAATATTGGTAGGGTTTCTAATTTAGGGAATTATGAAAAGTATTATGAAACTTGGGACGGCAGAAGGTTGTCCGAAGCTGAAGTTCTGAATGGATGGATTTATCATCATGGAGATGACTGGGATAAGAGTTCTAATGGAAGTCGTGGGAGAAAAGCACGTAGCGAACAGAGAGAGTGGCTTGAAACTTTCATAAGAGATACTGGTGGAAATTCATTGTTATTGACAAAATATCAAAATGATGCCAGAAGGGCATTAAATAACGGATACCAGAAACTTGAAAGTGAATCCGCAAGACATCCAGAAGTTGCATTAAGAGGAAAAATAGAGAGTAGAGCTACAACTGAATATGGTAAGGTTTTAGCAAGCGGAAATATTACAATAAATTCTGGTAATTTTAAAAATAGGGACAGCATAATTTCAGGTGGAGGCTTAGTCAATATTACTGCAACTAATTTTGAAAATTCAGTAACGACAGGTAGTCCTGTACAGTTACAAAAAGGTACAGAAAAATTAGAATTAGAGATAAAACGATATAAGAAAAGAAAAAGACCTAGAGTAAAAATGGTGGCTTATTTCCACAGGGAACTGACTGCAGGAGATATTGGCTATGAATCAGGACAGCCAAGCGTAATTGAAGGACAGCAGGTTATCGTAAGTGCTCCGAATATTATACAAAACCCTATCGAAGCAGGAAATGGTAAAGTATTGAATAATGGCGGAGCAATAGGAAGAACTTTATTGTCTTCAACTTCAGTTGGAATGAATAAAGGGACAAGTTCTGCCAACGGGCAGGTTCAGGCAGCAGGAAATACCTTGCTATCTAAAGTAAACAGCAGCTTTAACGGAAATTCACAGGTTAATGGGAGCACAGGTTTAAATAATCCAATAAATAATACTTTTGACAGGGCTGTTCAGATTGCAGGTAACAATTCTGGAATTAAGGATATTAAGAATACTGGTATCATAAGTGTCAATCCAATACTGGCAAGTGCAATGTTTACAGCAAATATGAATCCGTCATCAAGATACCTGATGGAAACTAGAAGCAGATATATAAACCTGGGACAGTATTTTGGAAGCGACTACTTCACTTCAAGAGTTGGATACTCCGAAATATGGGACAGGACAAGACGGCTTGGGGATGCATATTATGAAAACCAGTTATTAACTAGATCATTAGCTGAAAAGCTGGGAACTGCATTCATAAATGGAAAATCTAATCAGGAATTAGTCAAGTCAATGATAGACAATGCCGCAACTGAAGGTGCAAGGCTTGGGCTTACAGTAGGGCAGGAACTGACTCAGGAACAGATAAATAACCTGAATAAGGATATTGTATGGTATGTAACTAAGGAAGTGAATGGTATTGAAGTTCTTGCTCCACAAGTTTATTTAAGTAAAAATACACGTTCATCAATTAGTGACGACACTAGAAATAGAGTTGGCGGAATTAATGGAACATATATTGAAACTAATAATTTTGTCAATAATGGTACGAAATATGGTAATGGTGGAATGACAGTTGTTAAGGCCAATACTGTAAGAAATGAAACTGCAACAAATTTACTTTCAGAAATTTCAGGTGACCAGACTTACGTAAATGCAGTTGGAAATATTGAAAATATTGGCGGACTGATAAGTGGAAGGGACTTAGTTTCTGTGGTTTCTCAAAATGGAGATGTAATTAACAGAACGACAACCAGGGAAGTCGGGTATAACAACGGGGAACTGGACAGAACAAGATTTACTGATGTTGTATCCGTAGCTGAAATATCTTCTAAAAATGGGCCAGCATATATTCAAGGAAAAAATTATACTTCAGAAGGGGCTGTAACTGCTGGAAACACAGTAAGAATAGATGCCAGTGAAAATGTAAATATCAATGCTTTAAAATTAACTGGTGAACAGAAATTTGGCAGAAACAATGACAATTATGGAAGCTATGGATTTGTAAACCATCTGCAGTCAGCTGTAAACGGAACTGATGGAGTTATGATAACGTCAGGAAAAGATACAAATATTTCAGGAAGCCAGGTGGCTTCGCTTGGAAATGTAAATATTAATGCACAAAATATTAATATTACAAATGTCGTTAATAGCGAATCTATAGAATCAAAACGTGTCAATTCAGGATTTATAAGCACTGAAACAAAGACTAACAGTGCCTACACTGAAAGTAATCAAGGCTCTCGGATCTTTGGAAACAATGTTGTGCTGGACTCCAAGAAAGATACAAACGTCATCGCCTCAGATATAATGGCAAGAAAAGATGAATCTGGAAATGGTGGAAACATATTGGTAACTGCAGGAGATAATGTGAACATTTTAAGCGATACAACTTCACAGTCAAGCAGTTCAACAACATCAAAGACAAAAAGTATAGGTTCGCTTAATGTAGGAAACAAGGGAAGAGCTAATGGAATGGCACAAGTTATTCAAAATTCATCACACCTTTCTGCAAATGGTGGAAATATTGTTGTAAAATCAGGAAAGGATACCTTAATTGGTGCAAGTGAGCTGCAGTCAACAGAAAGTATAGGACTGGTAGCTGGAGGAAACGTTGTAGTTACAGGACTTGATGAAAAATATGGGGAAAGTTCTTCCAAGTCTAAGGGCGGAATGTTCAGGGGAGGACATCTTTACAAAGGCAGTTCCGAAAGTGAAAAGAATCAGAATATCACAAACAAGGAAAGCGTAATAAAGGCTGGAAAGGACATAGTTGTCAAGGGAGAAAATGTTGGAATTCTTGGTTCAGACTTTGATGCGGGACAGGATATAAATGTGGATGCCAAGAACGGAATTATTGTTAAGTCAAGAAATGAAGTCTACAGCAGTGAAAATAAGAAAAATGAGACAAAGGTAGGATTTTTTGCAACAGGCCATAACTTATCGTTTGAAGCAGGAATAGAAGCAAAATCAAAATCTGATGCTTCAGCGACAAGACAGATAAGACCTGATGAAAGCACATTAGTTGCAAATGGAAATATCACTCTTAAAAGTGGAGAAAACATCTACTTTGAAGGGGATGCGGCAAGCGGACAGGACATCAACCTTGACTCCAAGAACATATTTATTGCGGACTCTGAAGGAAGGGTTGAATATACGAATGAGAGCAAGGAGACAAGGGTTTCATTTGGAGTGGATATGAACTTTAATAACATACCTAAGACAGTTGAATCTTTCAAAAATTATTATAAAGGGCTAGAAAGATTAGGACATCTTGAGGATCTTGTTACCCCTATAAGAAAATTAGCTAAGGGAGATGATCTTTTAGGAGCTTTTCACGGCAGAGAAAAAGCAATAAATGGGTTTAATGACTTATTTGCCGGGCCAACAGAAGGAAGCGGAAAGGCTGGGATTTATCTTAAAGCTTCTATGGACAGAACTTCAAGCAGCGGAAATGAAGGAACAATTGAAAGAACAGGACTGACAGCAGGAAATAATATTAATATCAGAGGAACTGAAAAAGTGGGAATTAGAGGAACTGATATAAAATCATATAACGATATTAATATTCAAACAAAGAATCTTGATATTCAGGCTTCAAAATCAGATATAACTAATCAAAACAAGGCTTATGGAATATCAGGAGAAATAGATACTCTAGGATCAAATTTATCAGTATCAGGATATTATAACAGAGGTAAAACAGAAGGATACACATATAACAACGCAAAAATAGATGCAGCTAATAACTTAAATATTCAGATTGATAATGGAACAATAAGGGGTGCAAATATTTCAGCAAATAACTTAAATGTGGCTGTTAAAAATAATCTTGAAGTTGAAAGCCTACAGGATTACGAAAAAATGAGACAGATAGGAATAAATGCAAGTGTTGGAAATGTAACAGGAGAAAATAAATCCTATGGCGGTGGTGTAAATTACACAGGAAGGGATAAAAACTGGGTAAATGAACAGACTTCATTAATTGGAAGAAACAGTGTAAATGTTGAAGTAGGCAATAAGCTGACAATAGCAGGAGCAAAAATTGCAAACGAGGAAAACGGCATTGACAAAGGGAACCTAATTGTAAAAGCTAATGAAATTGAAGCACGTGATATTGTAAGCAAGGATAATTTCTTGGCACTGGATGCAAATGCAAATATCACAAGAAGAGATATTTATAGACAAGGAAGAATTGCTGAAAGATATGAAAACGATGGTGGAGCAGGATTTGCAGGAAGTGAAGTTGAAAAAGTAAGCAGAGCAACTATCGGAAATGGAACTATAGTTACTAATCAAGGCACAGTTGGTGTAAATCGTGATATATCTAAATCTGATGAAAAGACAAGAGATGTAGAAGTAAAAAGAGTCGGAATAGATTACAACGATGAAAGAAGAGAATGGGGAGAAGTTAATGCAATAATTTCAGAAAATGCAGGAACTATTGGTAAGTTTACTGATAAAATTTCCTTTATTCCACAGTTTGTTGC